>JBGPVY010000163.1:0-6791 GCA_041491905.1 Nitrospiraceae bacterium
CGCAAGGTGCGCGTGTTTGGATCGGTGGCGAGAGGAACGGCCCGGCGAGGAAGCGACGTAGACTTCTTGGTCGAGATGGAGGAAGGCCGAAGCCTCCTGGACCATGCCGCATTGATCCTCGACCTGGAACGCCTACTGAAACGTTCGGTCGACGTGGCCTCGGAGCGCGGACTCCGCCAGCCGCTTCGCAAAGAAGTCCTCAGAGACGCGATCGCCTTATGAGGAATGATCGTGGACGTCTCCAGGATATCCTTGATGCGATCAAGCGGATCGAGCGGTACGCGAAGCGCGGTCGGCGCGTGTTCGAAGAAGACGAACTCGTCCACACCTGGATGATTCACCACATCCAGATCATCGGTGAGGCAGCCAGCCAGCTCACGCCAACGTTTCGCAAGACCCATCGGCAAGTCCCCTGGCCACAGATCATCAAGATGCGCCATGTGTTGGTCCATGACTATCTCCGCCGTCAGATACATGCTCTTGGCTCTCAGGCCATCTGCTCTTTACTGCAGCGGTTGATGCCCTAACCTCATCATAATACTTCCATTTATGCCTTTCGTCCGTTGATTTTACATGGTGAACAAGGTATCTCTTTGCGGCCTCGTTGTGGATTGAGCATAGCGGAGAGGAAACATGAGCGCTCTGGTACCTCGCGAACGAATTGAACGGACAATCCTGATCATCCGTTGTCATAACGTGATGCTGGATAGCGACTTGGCTCAGTTATACGGTGTCACAGTGGGAAGATTGAACGAAGCCGTCAAACGAAATGAGGATCGCTTTCCCAGTGATTTCATGTTCCAGCTGACGAAACCGGAGTTTGAACACTTGAAATCGCAAATTGCGATATCAAGTTCGACGTGGGGAGGCAGAAGGCATGCGCCCTATGCCTTTACCGAACAGGGTGTGGCAATGTTATCCAGCGTGTTGCGAAGCAAGCGCGCCATCGAGGTGAACATTGCCATTATGCGAACGTTTGTTCAGCTTCGAGAGATGATCGCCTCGAACAAGGGGCTTGCTCGACGCCTCAATGAGCTGGAGAAGAAGTACGATGGCCAGTTCCGTGTCGTCTTCGAAGCCATTCGTGAACTCATGGCAGAACCAGCGCCAAAATCCCGCCGCATCGGATTCAAGGCCTGAGGGGGAGTAAAGCAGTCCGTTTCCCATCCTCGCGGAGGAGATTGGCACTATGTCAGATATGACATATGATCTATAGGGGGATGGAATGGGAAGGTGGCGACTGGAAGGCGTCATGAGAAAAGGGAAGAAGGCAAAAACTGGAAGCGGCCGGCTGGGTTGTCGGGTCTGTGAAGGAGTTTCTCGGGCTGTCGGAAGCGGATGCGGTCCTCATTGAAATGAAGCTGGCGCTCAGCCAAAGTCTCCGGGACCGTCGGAAGAAACAGGGCCTGTCACAAGTCCAGCTCGCCGAACGACTCCAATCCAGCCAATCCCGAGTGGCTAAAATGGAAGCCGGCGATCCGTCGGTGTCGATGGATCTCTTAGTCAGTTCCCTCTTACAACTTGGGGCCAGTTCCGCCGATCTTGCCAACGCCATTCTTCAAGGAGGAGAAAAGAGAACAGGTCCTCACGCCGCCTAGCAGAATGCTGAAAAAGTCCGCCGGCTTCGTTCTCGCATCGTTCAGACCCTCAACGTACTGGAAAGATTCTTGGAGATCGGAATGGTTAAAGGAGTTTCTCCGTTCGCCAAGATCCATTCTAGGGGCAAACGGCCCACACGAAGTGCGGTATGTACCTCCTCGGCCCTTCGCTCGCTGCGGCCTTGCTTGGGCAGGGCGCGTCTCGGCGCGCCGGGGTTGGGCGGGTGAGAAGTCTGGCCTTTTTGAGCATCCTGCGGGAGTGTTCTCCTGTTGTGCCACACGTACGGACCATCGAAATTCTAGCGTGCCAAAATATTTTTCCGCAGTCTGCTAGACTGCTACTGACTTAGCGGGAATGTGACCATAATTGCACCCATCACGTCATTCTGCTTGAAGTTCTGTTTCGGACCGTCCGGGTGTGCGATGTGGCAGCCGATGCAGGCCTGAGAAACAGCCCTGTCGGCATACATGGCTTGGAGATACGGGGCTCCCCCCTGCATGACCACTTCGGTATAGGGACGATCCGGATTCCGCAGGGTTTCCATAAGCCCTTTTTGCTCGAATTCGGTTTTGGGCCCATTCCGTTTGTTGATAGGCCAGAGGCTAATGAGCTTGTATCCAATCTTGGCGGGGGTGTTCACCGCCAAACGGGCTGACTCCTGCAGGAAGTGGACTGGGAGGGGAAGTGTGTTTTCGGACTCCCAATGTTCCGAAGCGACGACGATGCCCTTCGCCTGCAACCGCTCCACGACATGGACTGTATAAAAGGTGCGGTGTGACTCGATCACGGCATGCACCATGTCGGCGACTCTCTCTGCAGGCATTCCTCCACAGTCCTTTGCTCCAAACGATGTCCCCCAATACACGAACACTGCGATAAGTATTGATACGGTTCCCCACACGAGGCCTTTCCTGATCATGATGCACTCTCCTTTCTAGCTCATGGACTACTCGAGCATATTGGACTTTGGATACCCCAATCCCGATCTCGCTGACCCACGGTCTTCTCAGACCCTGACCCCATCGGTCTCTCACACCCGATTGATCATAGCTCGTATCCTGACCATGTTCAGAATCAAGATACAAGACCCCTGAGCTTCCCTCTGCTTTTCGTCTTCCATCGAGCAGGTTTCATGCTACCAGTTTTTCATATTGTTGAGCCATCAGCCAATCATCCAGACACTGCATCGATGCCTTGTAGCCTAGCGTCGCGCCGGTCGCGCTCTTCTCGCCATCTGCCCCACAGACCAAATAGACCAGACCAACCAATTAAACCAAATGAACAGGACACGTCCTTACCTCCAGGACCAACACTTAGCGAGTATCGCTTGTCAGACCGTGAGCAAATCGGTATCCTTCAAGGACGAGGGACTCCTCAGGGAGTGCAGAATGGGAATCGCGGACTTGCTCAAATTCAAACGGCCCGAAATACTACGCCTCGCGCAGGCGCACGGAGCCCACAACGTGCGGATCTACGGGTCTGTGGCGAGGGGAGAGACCCACGCTGACAGTGATATCGACTTCCTCGTCGAAATGGACAACGGACGCAGCTTGCTCGATCTCATCGAACTCAGCCAAGACCTGGAAACACTGCTGCAGCGCAAAGTCGATGTCCTCACCGATAAGGGCCTCAGTCCATACCTCGAGCAGCGAATCCATGCCGAAGCTGTCCTCCTATGAAGGACGATCGCATCTATCTCCTGCACGTTCGAGACTTCATCCAGCACATCGTGAACTATACAGCGGCAGGAAAGGAGAACTTCTTTTCCGACCGAAAGACCCAAGACGCAGTCGTGCGTAACCTCGAAATCATCGGGGAGGCGATCAGCGCGTATCCGTCACTCTGAAAGAAGCGCACCCTGATATCGCCTGGAAGCCCATCGCCGGCATGAGAGACAAGCTGATTCACGATTATTTCGGGGTCAATTTGCAATTAGTGTGGGATGTGGTCGCACGAGATCTGCCGGCTCTGAAACAAAAGATCGGCCGGCTCCTCGAAGCCCTTGGCGAGAAATCCTAGGAGCACTCGCCTGGAGTACGATCATGCTGAAAGACATCGTTGACGCCACACCGCTGGAAGGCTACCAAGTCCGCCTTCGATTTGAAGATGGAGTGGTGGGCGAACTTGATCTCTCAGCCATCATGCGGTTTGAGGGCGTCTTTGCCTCCCTCAAAGACCTCAATCGCTTCCGAGAACTTCGCGTGCATCCGGACCTGGGCACCATCTATTGGCCGAACGGGGCCGACCTCGACCCCGCTGTCCTCTATGCTCGTGTGACTGGAACACCAATCCCGACATACGAGGTCAAGGCCGGCAGTCACTAAGGCTCACGAGTCACGTTCCCCGATTCCACCCGTCGGATCCGTCTCGCTCCTTACGCCTTCCCCACGGCATCAGCAAGCTCGTCTCTCTTATACATATGGTGGATCTGGTCTATCTGGTTCGATGAACGAAATTAACGAGATGGACCAACTAGACCAGACCAACCAGATGAACCAGCCCCTCGTCGCCCAGTCCCGCTCGTCTCGCCGTCTGCCCCACAGACCGCCCTCAGCCCTCAGGACTCCTCAATTCACCATTCATCATTGAACATTCAACATTTCGCTCCCCCTCCTTCGGAAGGCGCGGTGATTTTGCAGGACTTCGAGCGTGTCGTCGTGGGGGGTGCTGACAACAGATGTGGTTTCCAGACCTGAAAGTCCAAAGACACAGCACGCGCCATAATGTGCCAGTATTATGGATCCCTCAGTCTGCATTATATTGCTTGACTCACATAGATATTGCGTCCAGAGTGATGCTGCGGGGTGTGAAGCTCGCCGACTGTCCCATCTGTTGCGCTTCCTGACCCTTCCCCGCGTGACCGATTCCTCAGTCTCTACCGCCAGAGTTTCTCTGAACAGTTGCATGCCGTGTGTCATGGTCTGCTGATGGAGGCGGCCAGAATGCTGATCCTTGTCACCATCATGTTCTTGCTGACGCTGGTGCTCTTGGCCCTCTACCTCTATGTGTCCGGTGTGTTCACCAATCGGAGAGCGTTCCAGTTTGGCTTTTCTATCCTGTTGGTCTTCTTTGCGCTGTCCATCGGGATTGGCATTCATTCCTACCAAGGCTACGACCTCCCGGCCACAACCCCGGTGTCGCTGAGTGAGGTTCTGCCAGAACCTTAGGCAGGTCTGCAAAGAAGGTAGCTCGACGCTGGTCACTCGGCACCGATCAGGATGAGTGAACCGGAACTCGTCGATACTTCACCTCAACTTACCCGATGCTCAAATACCTCCCCTCCTGTCTCGAGGAACCTGCGGCAGGAATTGTATATTCGTAGACGCACTATCAAAGGAGACACAATATGACCCTCGATCTTACTCAGGCCCTCGATCAGGCTAAGCGCTCTGAAGCTCACCTCATGGCTCAATATGCCGTGACGCTGGTGTTGGCAGAGTCTGCCTCCCTGAAGGAGGCCACTCTGGCCATTCTGCGAGGCATCGGCGAAAGTCTGGGCTTGCAATTGAACATGTTCTGGCGAGTGGATGAGCAAGCAGGGGTGCTGCGCTTTGTTGACCTGTGGCATAGCCCGAAGATCGACGCGTCCGAGTTCATCGAAGGCAGCCGGGATCGAAACATTCACCAAGGTACGGAGCTCATTGAGTGTGTCTGGAAGACGGGCAAGCCCTTGTGGGCTTGGGATATTGGCGCGGCCACCGGGTTCCGCCGAGCTCCGATGGCGGCGAGAGTCGGTCTTCATGGATGGTTTGCCTTTCCCGTCCGCAAGGGCGAACGCATTTATGGAGTCATTGAGTGTTACGGCCCTGAGATCTGTGAACCGGATCACGAGGTGTTGCACATGGTGGCGGACATCGGTATCAAAGTGGGGCAGTTCGTCGACCGCAAGGAGACCGAGGCAGAGCTCCGCCAAGTCGAGGTCAAGGTCCAGGAAGAGGCACGGCTGGCCGAGGTCGCGCGAGTGTTGGGAGACATCGCACATGATATCAAGAACATGCTGATGCCCATCGTCTCGGGAGCGTCCCTCCTTGAAGAAGAACTCAACGAGTCCTTCGACCGATTGACTCAGCCAGTGACCGGCGCCGTGACACGCAGCCGAGAACTGACAAAAGAACTCATCGACATGATTCAGAATGGATCCCGGCGCATTCAGGAGCGGGTCGGCGAGTTCGCAGATTCCATCAAGGGGCACGCGCGGTCCCCACAGTTTGCTCCCTGTCACATTGCCAAGGTGGTGGCGAGCGTGTATGCGATCCTACGTATCCCCGCCGCGGAATGTGGCATCGCCCTGTGCGTCGACGGGCTCGATACCCTCCCCGCGATCCAAGCGGATGAGAGCCAACTGTTCAACGCCTTCTATAACCTGGTGAACAACGCCATACCGGAAGTGCCGCCGGGTGGCTCGGTCACAGTCGAGGGCCGCACGGAGCGCGAGGGACAGAGCATCGTGGTGTCTGTCATTGACACAGGGAAGGGCATGCCCCCCGAAGTCCGGGAGAGCCTGTTCACCTACCAGGCGATCAGCCGGAAAGTCGGCGGGACCGGACTCGGGACGAAGATTGTGAAAGACATCGTCGACGCACATCGAGGCGGGATTACGGTGGAAAGTAAACCAGGCGTCGGGACCTCGTTCCATCTCACGTTACCTGTGGAAGCTGTGAGTCCAGGCGATCAAACCCCGTGAGCCTTCACAAAAGCAGGCCAATTATTGAACCCGACGTGGATGCGCGGCTCCATCGCCATATGCTCCACCGCAAACTCTTCCCCTCTCGACCATCGCACCACCGCCTCAGGTATCTCGTTCCGCTGCTCGTTCGGCAGCGTGACCTTGAGCGAGAGGGCTTCCCCTGGTCGCATCGGCAAATCACCAGAGGGTCACCACCACCAGTCGGAAACACCGTTGCCGCACCCACCAGTAACTAAATGGACTCAGTCCCAACAGGAACCACAGAGGAGGGGAGAGCCAGACCAACAATCCAGCCGCCCAGGCCACCAGGCCAGCGGCCACGAGAGCCTGCCGCTGATTCCGAGCATTGGCCTCCGCCGTCACGATCATCGTGTCGTCTCCAGTGTGAGAGTGCTGCCAGAGCCAGGATTGTACTTCGAACGAGCCTGTGCTTGCCCCTCTTGTTCATCGCACCAGATAGACCAAATAAACCAGATAGACGAGATAGACCCGACAGACCGCCCTC
>JBGPVY010000270.1:0-3739 GCA_041491905.1 Nitrospiraceae bacterium
ATCGGTCGGCGTCGGAACCAGGACAAGCGCGCCGCCTGCTGCCGGGCCGGCGGCCGCTTCACCAGCGAGTCTACAAGGGACTCGCTTCATCGCTTCGCCCCGCGCGAAAGCGCTTGCTGCCGACCGGGGAATCGATCTCTCCACCATCACCGGAACCGGTCCTGGCGGGCGAATCGTGGAAGAGGATGTTGTAAACGCCACGGCGCAGCCAACGCCGATGCTGCCGGCTGGAACAGACCAACCGCTGAGCCAGATGCGGAAAGCCATCGCGCGAGCGACGACACAGAGCAAAGCGCCGGTGCCGCACTTTTATCTGACGAGCGAGATCGATATGGTGCAGGCAGAGCGGTTCCGTGATCAGTTCAAACAGAACCGAACAACGCATCCCTCCGTCACCGATTTGCTGATCAAAGTCGCAGCGATCGCGCTCACCCGCCATCCGGAAATTAATGTGTCATTCACCGGCCAAGCCATCAGGCGACATGCGCGCATTGATATCGGCATCGCCGTCGGCATCGATGATGGCTTGATCACGCCGGTCATTCGTAATTGCGGCGCGAAGTCGCTGGACGATATCTCGACCGAATCGCGGACGTTGATCGACCGGGCCAGGGACAAACGCTTGCAGCCGCAGGAGTACACCGGCGCCACCTTCTCGATCTCAAACTTGGGAATGTTCGATGTGGAAAACTTCATTGCGGTCCTCATCCCCCCTCAGGCAGCCTCCATCGCTGTGGGCGCCATCCACGACGCGCCTGTCGTCAAAGACGGCACGGTTAAGGCGGGCCGGCTCATGAAGGTGACGTTATCCTGCGACCACCGGGCTCTGGACGGTGTGCAGGGGGCCGGCTTCCTGAAAGAGTTTAAACGTATCCTTGAACATCCCTCGGAGTTACTCCCGTCGAAGGAGACTCCATGAGCTTTATCCCCCTCAACCAGCTCCGGTCTTCGTCCTCCGACTCATCCAAGGCGATCAGCCTTCAGCCTTCAGCCATCAGTTCTTCCAGGCGCCTTCCGACCTGGTTCAAAGTCGAAGCGAAAACCGGTCCAGACTACCTCGACATCAAACAGACGATGGACCGGCTCAAGCTCCATACCATCTGCGAAGAAGCGCGTTGCCCGAACCGATGGGAATGTTGGAACGCACGCACCGCGACGTTCCTCATCCTTGGCGACATCTGCACCAGACGTTGCCACTACTGTTCAGTCGAGACAGGCCGACCGCCGGCGATCGATCATGAAGAACCGCGTCGCGTCGCAGAAGCGGTCCAGGTGTTAGGCCTTAGACATGCCGTGATCACATCGGTGAACCGAGATGAACTGGATGATGGCGGCGCCGCGATCTTTGCCGAAACGATCCGGCAGACCAGACAGCTCAGCCCAGGCTGCACAATTGAAGTCTTGATTCCAGACTTCGAAGGGAATGAAACAGCCCTCGCGAAGGTCTGCGCCGAGATCCCGGAGATTCTGAATCACAACATCGAAACCGTCCGGCGGCTGTTTCCGGCAATCAGACCACAGGGGAAGTATCAGCGATCGATCGAGTTACTCGGTAAGGCGAAACAATTGGGCATGCGCACCAAGTCCGGGTTGATCCTCGGGATGGGAGAAACCATGGACGAGGCCCGAGAAGTCATGCGCGACCTCCGTTCCGTCGACTGCGGCATCATGACCATCGGCCAATATCTCCAACCCACAAGACAGCATCTGCCTGTTGCGCGCTTCTACGATCCCAGCGAGTTTGCCATGTTAAAAGAGGAGGGGATGGCCCTTGGCTTCACCCATGTCGAATCCGGCCCGTTGGTGCGAAGTTCATATCACGCAGAACAGCAGGTAGCCGTCTAACAGGCTGCGGAAAAACCATAGGATAGCCGCGCGAGCCACGCAAGACTAGCGAGAAAGGCGAGACACTCGGAATCAGGACGTGAGAGTCGCGCTTCTCGCGCTAGGCGTGCCCGTCTCGCGCTTGAGAGGCTGGCGGACTTTTTCAGCATCCTCCCAAACGTAAGGGGGTATTCCTCGGCCATGAGCCAAAACAACGTCGTCATCATCAGCGCTCATCCGGATGACATGGAAATCGGCATGGGCGGGACGGTCGCCAAACTGGCGGAATCCATGGCTGTGATTACTTCCGTCGTTGTGACGAACGGCGGCCGGTCATCGAATCCATTCTCGTTGACAGAGCAGCGGATGGCCGAAGTGAGAAGAGAGGAGGCCCTCCGTGCCGCCGGCGTCTTGGGAGTAAAAGACGTGATCTTTTGTGACGAACCGGACGCGGCGGATGAGGTCAATACCACGGCTGTCAAACGGAGACTGGTCGAGATGCTCGCTCTCCTCCGACCAACCGAGGTCTATACGCTGGATGAGGAACGTGACCGACATCCGGCCCATCGCCTTGCCGGCAAGCTGGCGAGGGAAAGCGTCCTTGAAGCCGGCATCGTTCTGAGCGGTGGCATCTGGGCTTACGAAATCTGGGGGCCCTTCGCGACCTGGGACCGCCTTGAGTATATTGACCGTTATGTGGCCAAGAAGATGGCCGCCATCGCGGAGCATCAAAGTCAGGTGGCAACGATACCCTATGGGGAAGGAGTTCTGGGATTGAACCGCTGGCGAGCCGTGTTCGCTGATCCCAAGGCCAGCGCCCCGGCAGGCGTGTATGCGGAAGTCTTCCGACGGATCACGATCCCTCCTCTTTCCAAAGTTGGGAAAGACAATCCGCGCTGACTTCTCTGATCGCTATGGCGATCTGGTTCAGCTATGCATTCATCTCACCGGGCGTAGCCAAGACGCGACCGATCCACAGCATACCTCTCGGTGGACCAACCAGTACGCCGGCTTCGATTCCACTCACTTGGTATCTGATCGATCCTCCCAGTGCACCCGTTTCATAATGTGATGAATACCCGGCGCGAGCAGTAGGGCGGTGACGGCGATCACGACCAACCCCGAGTAGAGCGCGAAGAGTCCCGCGAAGACTTTCCCTGGCTCTGACAGATCTAGCTTCACCGGCCCCATCCCGCCTAGGAGCATGGCCGCATTCAGAAAGGCATCCCGCCAAGGAAGGTGCTCGTAGTGGCTGTAGCCCCACATGCCAACCCCCAGAGATGCCGCCAGGAGAGCAAGTGAGAACGCCAGATGAAGTAGCAGGCGCCGAAGTAACAGACGCGAATTCGGAGCGGAGTGGCGCTGTGTGCTCATCGGACCTCCATACGAAGAGTGGGTAACCGGAGCTGCTTATGTTGCTCTGTTTCATAGATTTCCACAATCTGTGGTTCCTTCGGCAAATGTCGCTCGTTGCTTTCTTTGCCTATTTCAAAGTCAAGGGCCTCGCCCTCGGCTCCGGCCATGTGGAATCTGGCCGGCTGGTTCCAGTTCCTATCCATAGAACAACAGGTAGTCTGACGCTGACCCTGACCTGTGCCCCTGCGCTTCTTCGCTGGTGCTCTTTTGTTCCACCTCATATCCCTACAAAATATGGGTACTGGTAAAGTTTGACTCCATTGACCAATCCTAGAAAGGGGGGCTAATATCGCTCCGCTAACAGGCTGAGGAAAAAGCACTTTGGCACAGCAGAACTTCACTGGTCCACACGTCTGTGACAACAGGAGAACACCATGCAGGATGCTCAAAAAGGCCAGACTTCTCACCCGCCCAACCCTGGCGCGCCGAGACGCGCCTTGACCCAAGCAAGGCCGCAGCGAGTGAAGAGGCGAGGAGGTACGTACCGCACTTCGTGTGG
>JBGPVY010000318.1:0-2914 GCA_041491905.1 Nitrospiraceae bacterium
GCCGGAGGCCTGTCGTAGCAGCGGATCGGCGATTGCAGCAGAAGTGTTCATGAGTCATGCGGGCTAAGGTGGAGGGAACGATGAGTCTCAAACGCAAAGATCTCTTGAGCCTAGCCCCACTGTCGGTGGATGAGATCCGGTTGATCTTACAGACGGCCGATTCGTTCAAGGAAGTGACCGGTCGGGAAATCAAGAAGGTCCCGGCTCTCCGGGGGCGCACCGTGGTGAATCTGTTCTTTGAGCCCAGCACCAGGACACGCACCTCATTCGAGTTGGCGGCGAAACGGCTGAGCGCAGATGTGATCAACTTCTCGCCGTCGTCGAGCAGCGTGGTCAAAGGGGAAACCTTGCTCGATACGGCGCGCAATATCGAGGCGATGCAGGCAGATATTATCGTCTTGCGTCACCCCTCAGCCGGTGCGGCCGAGACCCTGGCCCTCGGGGTGAAGTCTTCCGTGATCAATGCAGGAGATGGGTGGCATGAGCATCCGACGCAAGCCCTCTTGGATCTGTATACGATTCGCGAGCGTGGATTGTCGTTCGAGGGGCTTCGGGTGGCGATCGTAGGAGATATCGCTCATAGCCGTGTGGCGCGTTCGAACATTCAGGCGCTCGTGAAGTTGGGGACGGAAGTTCGGGTGGTTGGGCCGCCGACGATGATGCCCTCTGGGGTGGATAAACTGGGCGCGCGCGTCTACTACAATCTCGACGAGGCGCTGCGCGGCGTGCAGGTCATCATGATGCTGCGATTGCAGCTCGAACGGCAGGGGATTGCGCTGTTTCCGACCATCCGAGAATATGTGCGGCTTTACGGGTTGACGACCGAGCGGGTCGAGTTGGCCGAGCCTGGAGCGATTGTGATGCATCCAGGCCCGATCAATCGCGGGGTCGAGATTGCTCCGGAGGTGGCCGATAGTTTGTCGTCAGTGATTCTGGAACAGGTCGCAAATGGCGTGGCCGTTCGCATGGGTATTCTCTATCTCTTGTCTGGAGCAAACTGAATCGTGGCTATTCACATTGCAGGCGGGCACGTAATCGATCCGGGACGGTTCAATGGCGTAGCCGATGTGCTGATTGATGAGGGCCGAGTGGTCGCGGTGGGGCCTCACCTCAAGGTTCCTGCAGGGGCCACGAAGATTGATGCCACGGGACGATTGGTCCTTCCCGGC
The DNA here is from genome assembly GCA_041491905.1 of Nitrospiraceae bacterium. Classification (GTDB taxonomy): domain Bacteria; phylum Nitrospirota; class Nitrospiria; order Nitrospirales; family Nitrospiraceae; genus Palsa-1315. Next base: position 1,170 of record JBGPVY010000318.1, read on the forward strand.
TTCGTCGATCTCCACGTCCATTTCCGGGAGCCGGGCTTCGAATACAAAGAGTCGATCCAGAGCGGCGCGGCGGCAGCGGTGGCCGGCGGATTCACCTCGGTCTGTTGTATGCCCAATACGAACCCCGTCAATGACAACCAAGCGATTACGGAATTCATGCTCGATCGTGCACGGGCGGCCGGGCTGGCGAACGTGTTTCCAATCGGCGCGATTACGAAAGGCTCGGAAGGGAAGGAACTGGCGGAGATTGGAGACTTGCGGCGTGCCGGCTGCGTCGCGATTTCGGATGACGGGAAGCCGGTGATGAACAACCTGGTCATGCGGCGAGCGATGGAGTATGCATTGGCCTTCGACGTGCCGGTGGTCGATCATTGCGAAGATTTGCATCTCGCCGAGGGGGGCTGTATGAACGAAGGGGCCATCTCGACCGAGTTGGGGCTCCCCGGAATGCCGGCGGCGGCGGAAGACGTGATGGTGGCGCGTAATGTCGCATTGGCGGAACTGACCGGGGCTCGGCTGCACCTGGCGCATATCAGCACAGAGGGATCGGTCCGGATGGTGCGGGAAGCCAAGTCACGGGGACTCAAAATAACGGCCGAAGCCTGCCCCCATCACTTTACCATCACGGAAGAAGTGGTCCGAGGCTATAATACCTATGCCAAAATGAATCCCCCGCTTCGGACGTGGAAGGATGTGCAAGCGATCAAGGAAGGCCTTCGCGATGGCACGATTGATGTCATCGCCACGGATCATGCCCCGCATGCAACTCAGGAGAAACAACTGGGATTTACTGAAGCGCCGTTCGGTATCGTCGGACTGGAGACGGCGCTGCCATTGACCTGCGCGCTGGTTGATGAGGGGGTCTTATCGTTGGAGTCGGCTGTCAATAAATTGAGTACTGCTCCGGCTAAGGTGTTTGGATTGGCCAAAGGCACGTTGGCGGTCGGGGCCGATGCTGATGTGACGATCGTCGATCAGCAGGAAAAGTGGGAAGTCGATCCGACCAAATTTCGCTCAAAGGGCCGGAATACCCCGTTTGCCGGATGGAAGGTGAAGGGTCGGGTGACGACGACGATCGTGGGTGGCCGGGTGGTGTTCGAGGCCAGTCCGGCGGAGCGGTAGCGCGGTGCGGCGTACGTCCCGTTGGGGGATGGTCGGTTGCCTCACTCTTGAATGGCTGGCGCTGGGAGTATGGGTCGGCGGGTTACTGGTGCTCATTGGGGCGGTCATTCCAGCGGTCTTTAATACGTTTGGTGGGCAAGATTTAGGCGGATTGTTTCTGACGCGGGCGTTTGAGGGCTATCATCGCTTCGTGATCGGGGCACTGGCGATCCTGTGTGCCGCATCGTGGTATCGCTGGTGGAGTGGAGATCCGGCGGTGGCGGTCGGTCGGGGCGAGATGACCATGTTGGCGGTGATGGTGGTGACCGCCGGCATTATTGTTGTGTGGCTGCATCCACATGCCGTGGCGCTTCAAGCTCAGGCCTTCGCGGAGCAAGAGGAGGCGGCGAAGAAGGCGGCCTTCGAAGCATTGTTTCGTATCCTTATGCCGGTTCGGTGGCTCTACATGGTCAATCTTGCACTGGGAATTCTCCTGATCGGAATCAAAGCTAAACGGTCGCTATACCGGGACGGAGTGCTCTCGTGAAAAAGGCGTTGTTGGCATTGGCAGACGGCACAATTTTCGAGGGCCGTGCCCTCGGATACGAAGGGGAGACGGTGGGGGAAGTCGTGTTTAACACGGC
>JBGPVY010000144.1:0-7275 GCA_041491905.1 Nitrospiraceae bacterium
CTCAGTTCCATATCCTCGCGAAACCGCAACGCCAGCCCGATAATCCAATCCATCTCGGTGGGGTTGAGCTTGTTTCCAGCCTCCCGGTCTGTAAAAAAATTCATATCTCCGTACAGCACGACTCTATTTTTGTAGAGGTCGAGATCCGCATGGGCCACATACCGAAAAAGGGCTCTTCCGGTATTATCCGGTCGCGCAAAGTAGTTACTGGTATAAAACAGCCAGGCGGCACCGGCATAGGCAGTCAGGTTTTGATTGGGGAAGGTGCGCTGCCACCAACTGAGATCCTGTATGGCTTGAAATCGAGAAGTCAGTAACGCATCAGAGTACGCTTGGATGACACCGCTCTTGTCAAGCGGTGCGTCTCGCTCATATTGGATGTGCCACCCGAGTCGATCCACGAGGCCTGTTAGAGCGAAGGTGCCATCCCATTCACTCAGTTCGATCCATCCTTTTGTTCGATCTGAGAAGAAATTATGATCGGTGTAGAAGGTCAGGTACTGCTTGTAGAGATCGGTTTCCAAGTGAAGCATGTGGCGGAGGCCGCCCAATCCCGTATTATCAGGGCGTGCGGCAAAGGTCGGGTTGGATACAAAGGCGGCTGTGAGAAAGTATCCCCCGAATAAGGTCTCTTCGGCTTCCCGTGCTGCCGCGTCGTCCGGCTGCTCCATCGACGGCAACGGACGACCGTACTTTTCCAACGCAAGGGACAAGGGAGGTGAGGCTAGAAGCCCAATGATACTAAGGACCAGGAGGCCAACTGCACGGGCGAGGGTGGTAAGCTGTCGCTGTTCCAAACGCTTCTCGCTCCGTTAGTGAACACGATGTATCAACCACAAATTTCGAACATGTGCCTCAAGATCGACAGGACAGTCTTTACGGAACACAGGTGTGAAAAATCTCCTCGCAGTGATCCGTAGCGTGAACCGACGGGGGTGCCGACCTATACTCTACCCCCATCACGCGATCATCTCCCATGAGGAGGTAAGCCCAACACCCATGATGCACTCCTGACCTACTGCCCTTGGAGAAGGAGAGTGATTCCTCAAACATGGGCGCTTCCTTGTAGTATGTCAGTACTGTTCCCTCGGCCGTCTTCGTTTCCTGAAGAGGGTTACCCGCACAAGAGATGAGTTCTTGCTTGCTTTTCCCAAGCAAGGTTTGTCCAATTGGGCTCGGTTCAATCGGCTGAGACGCAGCACATCCGATGAGCCAGAAGGCGATGCATAGAACAAGAGCAGAAATGGCGCGGGTCATGTTAGCCTGGATTGTTTTCTGAAGCGCACAGTAGCACAACGTATCATTCTTTTTCTGCTACCCATTCTAGACAACTCGCACAACTACCGTCGTTAGCCCATGCCATACGCTTTGAAATTTAGGGGATGGCGCAGGCGGAAAGGAGACATGACTCAGTGGTCAAAACCCGTCGAGGAGCGCTTTCTTCTTCGCTGCAAATTCGTCGTCGGTGATCAACCCGTCGTCGCGAATCTGCTTGAGCCGTTGCAGCTTCCCTTCGAGAGAAGAATCTGGGTAAGTGGAAGGAGGCGCTCCCTTATCCTGGCCACCGTCTACCGGGGAAGCGCCCAAGAAGAGCTGTTGATAGGTGAGGGCTAACTGTGGCGCCTCAGGGATCAAAAAAGTCCCAAGCCCGTTGTCTTCCTGAGGCAGGCTCTGATGTGAACCAGGCATAAATTCATAGAGGGCCCCGGCGATCATGTGCAGCGGATCCTGCCACAGCAGCTCTCGGATGTTCGACATCGTAAAGGCTTCACGATAGTTCGCCAAGATAAGATGCAGCTGCGCATCTTTCACAAACCAGGCCCCCGTCGTGATTTCGGTAATCTCTTGTGTCTTCGGGCTAGTCAACCCGAAGACCACCACCTCCGAGGGCTGCGCCTGGGCAAACGCGCGCGTCAGGGTTTCGCTGAGATAGTCCACCTCAGCCGGAGTAAAGGCCGGCTGCGTCGGCCCGTTTGGAGCAGGAAAAAAGACTACTCCCTGGCCGCGTTTCTGAACATGGATACTGCGCAGGATCGGCTTCCATTGTTCAGCGCTCCAATGGAAGGGATGGGAAAAAGGTTGGGTGCTTTCCGCAAGACGATCCCTCGTGGAAACCTGCAGCCGGACAAATCGATCCGGCTCTTCACACATGCCGCAGACCACCCGACTGGCTGATACCGCCCCGAGGCTACAGACAACGGCCAGTACAGCCATCATCAACATGGGAGTTGAACGGGCTCGCTTTTCTTTACCGCCCGCTGTCATTCAGTTTCTCCACAGAAGGCGCGAGTGGCGCGGTGCACAACTATGCCCTCCTCTAGTTTGTCTTCAATAGGCAAAGTCGAACCCGCCGAGCACCGTTTGCCCGAGCAAGTCGCCCCCATTCGTCCCTACGCCCTTTGTCTGATAGGTGTTGTATTCTGCATGCAGTGCAATATCGGTCCGGTTTGACTGGTGGATGTAATATCGGGCCAGGAACGTATGGGAGTCCACGTTATTGTAGTTCTTCGCGAAGGTCGGGTCACCTTGCCGATCGTTTCTGATGATGTCATAGCGATATGAAAGGAGCCAGCCAGGCATTCCGACCAGCGGCAATTGAGTCGGGTACCAGTCTAACTCGACAAAGCCGCCGTTCCATGAGGCATTCTGGGCGTTTGCGATCCCTTGCGACACAAAGAGATTCTTGCTGTCGTTCCCATGCACGAACGCGCCAAAGAGATTCCATTGTCCATTGAAGGTGAGACTCACATCGGCCCCAATCCGATAGAATGGCTGACCGCTCCCCGCAACGCCCGGGCAGTCGTTCGGACAAGTGGCATTCGCCACAGTAGGAGCATTTCCATACGCGCCGAACACCCCGATGCGCTGGCCGGTGACAATGCCATAGCCCCCAAACGACTGCGTCATATGGCCATAGAAATTCACGTTTCGCCCTCCCGTGCCATCACCGCCGCTGACAGGGCTTGAGAATGTGTTCGTGCTGAGGCCCGCGAGACTGTAGCGGAAGTACCCGTCGGTGATCGCCGTCTTGGTAATACCGGCCATTTCAACGCCAGGTGAGTTTTCTCCGATCGCGAAGGAGTTGGGATTGGCATAGGAACTGGTCGATGTCCCGCCGATCCCGGCAAAGTAAGGGCTACCAGCGACATAGTGATACAGCACGAAGGGCGTGTTGAGGGTGGGGCTCCGTTTCTCGCTGAAGGGCACATCGATTTCAAACTTCCCGACCTTCAGATTCATGAGATACGTCCCCTGCTCGCCTTGGACACCAAGAAACCGTTCGAGCCGGTTGAGCCGGACGTAGGCCGCCTCCAAATCGCCGTCCGACGCTCCTGTGCCGAACCCTGCGCTTCCGAGCGCGGGGGTCAACACTAATCCAAACGAGATGTCGCGGTGCAGGAGGCCAAAGCTTAAAATGTCCAGCCCTGTAAAACCAAACCCACCGGTCGAGACTCCACTGCCATCCGTTCGGACACTGGCTGCCTGGTAGCCGACTGTCGTTCGGAACGAGGCAGGCCAGTACCCCATGGTGATATTTTCGTGAGTGGGAAGGTCCACATCCGCGCCGAATTGATACCCCTGGTCGCGAAATTGGTTCCCGAAGTCATTGAGCTTCGGAAATCCTGGCACGTGGCATACGTTGCACGGCACTCCGTATTTCCGTGCAAACGCGGGAATCGCATTGGCCTTAGGCAGCAGGCAACTGATTTCGTAAGTGAACAGGCCGATAAGTGCAAGCAGACAGACGACGAGACCACGTACCGCTCGAATGCTCATGGTTGTGTCCCTTCCTTTCACGCCCGCACACGCCGGCGCATTGATGGTGTCACAAACCCTATTCCCCTCGAAGCACTGCGGCCAAGCAACGTGATGCTACGACTGTGCGGCGCAAAATGTTCGGATATAGGCCACGACCTTCCACCCTTCCTCTTCCGACAGCAACGCGGGGATGAGTGGTTGCATCCCTGTGCCTGGACTGCCGTATTTGATAATCCAAAACAGTTCCCCGTCTTCCCGCTCTTTCTGAAAGGCGCAGTTCGTGAAATCGTGTGGCGGATTGGTTGGATTCATATGCGCAGCAGGCCCGTCGCCTTTGCCGCTGATCCCATGACAGAGAGTACACCCCCCTTTGCCTTCGTAGAGCCTTTTACCCGCTGATACGATTTCTGGCGGGGCTGTGCGAGTCTCTCCAAAAGGCGCCTTATAGCTGAGGGCCTCCTTCATGGCGGAGGGGGGGACTCGGTCTTCGGTAGGCTGACGCGGGGCGCCAGCCGCTATGGTGACCACGGCCATCATGGCCGGGAGCATCAAGTAGCCTAAAAGGTTTCGGTAGTGCATCGAAACACCTCCTTCCTCTCATGAGCCTTGCACGTTGTTTCGTAGATACTCCATCTAAAGAAGTTCGTCAATCCCTCCCTAAAAAATTATACGTGCAACTTACATTCCTGATGACTGACAGGTCTCATGGGAAATAACCACTCAGGGAAACCACGTGATTCTTCGATAGGAAAGGAAATTTCGCTTTCGGTAATCTCTCAGAGATGGAGCTTTTTGCGACAGTTGCTACTCTCAGCTTGCCCTAGAAAGCCACAACAGTATTTTGTATATGCCAGATTGGAGAACCCATACGTGCTTGGGCATGGTTTCGGAAGGCCTGGGGCTCCTAACTGAAGAATCTCGAGGCTTCAAGGCATGAGCGAAAATTCATTCCTTGGCGATTCGCACTTATGGTCTATCTCACCGCTGTTTGTTACTCTTCGTGGCTTTCCTTGCCTGCTTGTCGCTTTCCCTAACGCCTGTTTAACGCTGTCTCTCGCCGCATGCCTACAGCTTGAGGGTGGAGAGAGTTAAACCTGAAGCACGTACGGTTGGAGTTGAAGCCCACGCATCCGGCTGAGCGAAATACAAGGGCAAAAGATGAATAGCTCAATGCTGCTCCGGTCTGGCTAGAGTCGAGGGCTCTCTCAATCGGGAGGCCATAAACGCTTGCTCGGTCAAGGCATCTCCTAGGGATTCCATGATCTCTGCCAAGTTGAGCTCTAACTGGGTCTCCTTCTTTTCACGAACTGCTTCGGGTAATGTCTTCAGTACTCCCCAGGCGTAAACCGACTCGTCCATCGCCTGCCAGATGGGATACCCCTGGACAGTTTCGAAGGCTCGGGCTTCAACCCGCACGGGACGGAATGAGATCCCGAACAAATAGCCCCCGCCAAACCACAGCGGTGTACTCGTCAGAAGTTCGAAGCCAAGATTTGCCCCGATGGCGATCGGATGCCACGCCGTCGCGAGGCCGATCGCAATGCTCTCCGCCGTCATGTCGGCCGTCATCCCCGCGAGCATCCACTGCCAGCGAATTTTCCCGTAATCCAAGATGCTACCGGCCACCACCAGGTCGGCTCCCAGGCGACGGCGGAACTCCGTGAGCTGGTCAGGGTTCGGGAGTACACCAGGTTTCAGCTGTAACTCCTCAGCTAGGGCGTCCGTCTGTTCTGCCGAGACAAACTGAAACCCCTGTCCCGCAGCGAGGCGGCTCAGGAGGAGCCAACGGGCCTCCCGTTGAATTTCCAGCAGGGCTTCAGCCACCTGTTTCGCTTCCTCCTCAGGCGGCAGCATTTCGTTTGCTGTTTTCACAGCGGAGAGCTTCGTGATCTCTAGGTCAAAACCAAAGGGCAAGATTGCCACAAAGGGGCGCTCACTCAGATCCTTGACCGTGGATTGGACGGCAGGGTCGAACGCGACGCACCCCGAGAATGCTGCGCCAACGATCCACCCTACAAACGAAATCAGGTGCAAGCGGATTGTAAAGGACCTCATAAACGGCTCCAAGAGAGGTAATGGTTGAAAGAAGCAATTGCACGGAACCAGATCATCTAATGATTGATTTAATTAATTCCGGCGGATCTTGTTGATCAGAACATACAGCGTGGTGACACCTAAAATACTGCCCAATACCAGAGGTACTGCCCAGAGCTGCCACCAGGGTGCATCAGGTGACACAGCGTAGGCACGCGGCCAGGCGATGTTGGAGAATTCAAACAGCGACCAGAGGAAGGCCGCCACATTGATCACCAACCCCCAGACACCCAGCCTCAGCTCACCCAGTGTCGGGTTCCAGCGGCCCGTGAGGCGGGTATAGAGCCCGACCCCGGTGGTCATGACGAACATGGCGTACAACCCGCCTGTGCCGAAAGCAAGCACCGTAGCCACTGCCCCGTCATTCAGCCCGAACAGCAACCCGAGCCCCGCCAGCAGGACGGTGCACACAACCGCATTGCGCGGAGTCTTGGCCTCTGTTACCCGACTGAGCGCAACAGGCATATTGCCCTCGCGGGCCATGGAGTAAACAATGCGCGATGTGTATTGCACCACGGATGCCCCGCAAGCAAGGAACGCAACCATGACGATCGCCAGAAAAGGTTTCTCCGCCCAGGCACCGAAGCTGCTGGCTATCACAGGTGTGATGGGATCGGACGAGGCGCTCGTATTCACCAGTGTGTCGCGGTTGAAGCTCAACGTCAGAGCGGCGGAGTTGAAGAGCACCACACTTCCCACCATGCAGAGGGGAAAAAAGATCGCGCGTGGCACCATTCGCTTCGGCTCATGGGTTTCTTCGGCGATGGTGGAGCAGGCATCAAACCCGATGAAGGCCCAGCCCGCAATGGCAAGCACCGCCAGAAAAGCGGCCGTCTGGCTGGGTGCCGTCCCCGTGCCCAGATGCTCAAACAATTCGGCAAATGCATGCTGCCTAAAAAGAAAAACAGCAGCAGCGCCACGCCAAGCGAGCCTACCATTTCAGCATACACACCCAATGTAATGACCAGCTTGAACACATTGACGTGAGCCAGGTTGAGCAGCGTACAGATCAATAAAAACACTGCGCCCCACATCACTAAGGTGGGCCCACAGCCACCCGCCGAGCTAAAAAAAATGGCAAGCCAGACGCCCCCTGTATAGGCGGTGGTGGTCAGCATGGCGATCGTGGAACTGATGTAGATGACTCCGGCGAATTGTCCGGTGACGCCCCCCCCGAGTTGCCGTGCCCACTTGTACGCACCCCCCGCAATCGGAAACTGCGAGGTCAGCTCAGCGTAGACGGTGGCCACCAGTAGCTGCATCACCAGACAGATGGCCAGCGCGGCAAACCAGCCGCCCCCTGTCACCGCCGTCTGTACGCCAATGATGGCGTAGAGCCCCACCACCGGCGAAACGACCGCGAAGCCAATGGTCAGGTTATTCCAGACACTCAGGCTGCGGCGAAGTGTATCGGAAGTAGTC
>JBGPVY010000109.1:0-8951 GCA_041491905.1 Nitrospiraceae bacterium
AAGGAGAGGCTCTCGCTCAAACGCAAATTGGCATCATGTACGATGATGGCCAGGGTGTGCCGCATGATATTGTCCAGGCTCATAAGTGGTACAACCTGGCGGCAACGAACGGAGATAAGCCAGCGGCCGAACTTCGTGATGTTCTCGCCAAACAGATGACCCCTGCCCAGATCGCCGAGGCGCAGAAGCTGGCGCGGGAGTGGACGCCGATAAAGGAATAAGCGCCCATACCTGACCGAGGGATTCGCATGACACGACTAGTCCTGATCACACTCCTGGTGCTGAGTAGTGGACCAGTGTATGCGGAGTGGGTGCGGGTCAGTGCTGACAACCAAGGAAAAATGACCGCATACGTGGATCCAAGCACCATTCGCCGCAAAGCAGGTGTGGTGGAGATGTGGAAATTGTGGGACTTCAAGAGTCGACAAGCCTCGGCGAGCGGCTCATTTTTATCTAGTAAGACGCAAAGGGGCTACGATTGCGCAGGAAAGCGCAGGCTGCGGCTTGCGGGTTCGTGGTTCTCGGGGCATATGGAAAAGGGGAAGCTGCTTTATAGCGACTCACACAACAGCGAGTGGGTACCAGTTGAGCCAGATAGTATGCCTCAAACTCTTTGGAAGTTTGCGGAAGTTTGCGTGTAGCAAGAAGTGATCGCGCAGTCAGCTCTGCACGGGTCAAGGTGAGGCCGATGACCGCCCAGCAGTCCCAAAACCTGCTGGAGCGATTGGGGCGAATCATTGAGATGGGACTTCGGCTGCCGAAGGGGACGACGCACTAACAAGGAAGGAAAAACCATGAGATGGACTCTCAGCCTGACGGTGGTGCCGGTGATAGTACTTTCTTTGTTCACGATGGAGGGGCGCGCAGCAGATCTGCCAGGCATTGCTCCGGAAACGGTCACCGATTACATCCATGCCGTCATTGAAGCCGATCGCACCTTCTATACCATTCATATCGTCGAGCGCTTGCAGAAGCAGGGCGGAGCCCCAGCAGCGGAGAATTGGCGCACGCAGCAGAAGACCTTGCCGTTACCAGCTCAGTTTCTCGCGGAAGCGAGTGACCTGGCCTCTAAAACTGGAACGAGGGTCCACTACCGGTTGATCAGTTTGTGGCCGATTAATCCGCAGAATGGCCCGGACGATGAGTCAGAAAAGAAGGGGCTAGACGCGGTGCGTGAACATCCGGAACAAGCGGCCACTGGTACAGTGGCGGTCGGCAATCAGACCTACTTTAAAGCCATTTACGCCGATCGCGCCGTTAGCCAAGCCTGCGTGGGCTGTCACAATAGCCATCCGCACAGCGCTAAGAAGGACTTTAAGGTGGGAGACGTCATGGGCGGTCTGGTGATCGAAATTCCGCTGGGGAAATAGTGACCTCCCCCTCCCCGTAAACGGGTTCAGATTCTATGTGAGGATCTGGCCGAAAGGAGGACCATATGCCACGTTCTCGTCACCCCGTCGCACAACTCTCATTGGCAAGCTATCGTCAAGCCGAAGCCAACCGGAGCAAGTGACCTGCCTGATGGCACCAACGTCAATCACACCCTGGCCAAGGACGGCTGGTGCTGGTGCTATCGGAAGTATGCGCCGGGGAGAACGACGCTAGAGAGGCTAGAAGTCGAGGCGCGAGAGGTGAGAATCCCTGGGGTATTGCGGAAGGCACGAGTTCCTACCCGTTGGGACGCTACGTGAATTTTCTCTGCTCATCTCCCTTGCGCCTCCTTTGCCTCCCTCCTATGCGGTCGCGCTCGCGCTCGTAACCCACGGCGGCGTAGTACAGCGCGCGATCGAAGAACTGGCCGAGCAGGTGCAGTAGCTCCAGCTCCCCATGCAGTTCCATGGCGCTATCGGACAGACCTTCGCGCTGGACAAAGGTGCGCAGGTGCTCCTTGGTGGCGGTGATGGCCCAGACAAAGTGGCTGTAGGCCACGCCCTGCTGGGCGCGCGCCTCGCCCAGCTCGGTGTAACGCCGCTCCACCTCGGCTTCGGTCTTGTCCACCAGCCAGTCACTCAGGTTGCGGTAGATCTCGCGGGTGCGGGCTTCGAGTTCGGTCGCCGGGACTTTGTGGAGATCGCTGCACCGGGGAGAGTTCCAAACCTTCTCGCTTAGCTCGCGGGAAAGCTGTTCGGAGTGATTCTCGATGAGCCGCACCAATCGGATGGCCAGCATGGCGCACCTCCAGGTAGAACAAGCGTCTGCGCAGGGGAATTCGCGGACCCCTAATTCTGGGCGGAGACCTTACTAGATAGATGGCTCGAACGTCAATCACACGTTGGTCAAAGACGGCTGGTGTTGGTGGTATCGGAAGTATGCGTCAGGCGATACGGTACTTGAAGGGTTGGAGAAGGAAGCCCAAGAGGCCAAGAGAGGGTTGTGGGCTGATCCTTAGCCGGTGCCGCCGTGGGAGTGGCGGAAGAGGAAATAGCCAATACCACGCTCGATCCCTCTCACTCCATTTTCTTCCGCATCCTCCCCATAGAGTCCGAAGCCCTGCTGCCCAGCGGAGCGACCAGTAGCAGCACGACCCGTCGGGCCTAACAGACGTATTGAGAAGTCTTCAACTTCTGTCAGACGATAAGCCAATCCCCTTGCCCCAATTTTTGTATCCTTTGCTAGGCAGGGTGCCATAACCGGCCGCCTGCCGAACAAGGCTCTTTTTTGTCTGCAGGGTACAAAAATCTGGTAGGAGTCTCATGCACATTGACGTACGGGAGGTGCCACTTGGGGGTGGTATTATTCCAAAGTTAAGAAGAGCGGCAAACAGGTCAAAATAAATGGACTGACGAGCAACAAAGAGAGCTGACTTGCCAACTGCGCTACGGGTGCGTAAAGAGAAGGGAATTCCACTAACATCCATCAAAGACTTGAGCAATTCCCACAGAGACCATCCCCCCCCTCTAAATCCAGGAGCGTACTTCCGAATACCTCTTTTCGGTCTTGCGGGGCCCATGGCCTGCGGTATCATTTTCGCATAAGGCATGATGAGGGGCGAGTTTCAAAGTCTGCACCAAGGAGAGCGATCACGACATATTCACGCTGCAGGGGGTTTATGGCGAATTGTGAGAGAGAGGGAAATGCGCTCATGCAAACGAAAGGACAACGGGAAACACGGCAGTATTCGCAATCGTGGGGAAATTTAGCCTTAGCTGACGAGAGCCTGGACGTACTTCAAAAACCCAATGCCAAGACCCGCTCCCCTCGGCTGAGCATAGTACAGGACATTACGGAGGAGGAGGTTGACGCTCTTGCTCTTACCACGGGGATTATTAATGGAATTCGCCTGTCTCTCGTGTTGTGGAGTCTCATCGGTGTCATCATTCTATTGATTGGTAAACTTCTAACTTTCTAGATTCAAACCGTCCCCACTAACATCCCATGCCGCCGTGGATGAATGGATGGCCGTGTCTGTCGCCGTACCAACGTCGGGCTCCCTACACAGGCCCCCCGCCTGGCGATCATGCCTTTCAGCTGCAATGCCCCCACAATCGGCTCGTAGGATACCGCTCCCAGCAGGATCGGGTTCCTGCCATCGCCTTGAATGAAATCGCTGAGACAAATCTCCGGTGTGAATGCGGCCCTGGTGTCAGGCATCACACGAGGTGTCCCGCGTCCGTTCGCCCGGGCGTGAATTCACGCATCGAGTTCCTGATAGCGGGGTAAAACACGAAAGGCGGGTTAGGGAAACTGGTCAGTCGCTGCAGGCATCAACGTCGCGGGTGACCGGCTGGACTTTATCCGTTGTCCATGTCCTGATCGATCACCTTCAAGGCATCCAACTGGGACTCTAGCTCCGCAATGCGCTTGTCTCGCTCTCGTACTTGTCGTTGGAGAGTCTGCACGACACTTGAGTCGACAGGGGCCGGATCGCTTTTCTAGTCCACTGAGGTGGCAGACAGCGTTCCGCACGCGCTCAGGACGATCACCCACAGCAGACCACCTCCTAAGCGGATCCAGGTCCTGTTGCACATGACGCTCATTTTTTAGGTGTGCCATTAGACGCCACATCCCGCAAGCAGATTCAGGATTCTGACAGTTGCCAGAGGAGGCGTGCGGAGGAGTGGCTCGGTGTGGGAGTCCTCAAATAGGCTGCTCCCCGCCTGCAACAAAGCCGCCTTTTGCTGGTGGGATGAGAGGCGCTTATGGGACCCATGCCCAAGGGTACGTCGGTCTGTGCCCATTGGGGGCAGGTGTTAATACAGTGTTAGCGGACGCGACAAAACGGGCTGAATAGAGGCAGAGATCAACAAAAAGAAACAAAGAGGCGACAGGCTGAGCACCGTATAAACAAAGGGGATTGCCGCTCCTATCAAGGATTTCAGCAATCCCCCTGAAACTGATTTGTAAACCGCAGGTTGGAGGTTCAATTCCTCTCGCCAGCTCCACTTTCTAAGCGTTCAGGTTATCCTAGGCAACAGCCTAGGCAACAGAACAGCCCTCCTGTGTTATCCCGGCCGCTCTTGCTGCATCACCTCGGGTGCTACCACGGGCACCGGCACGAGCCCACCATCCGCTCCGCCCACGGGGATGGACGGGTGAAGAGGCGCATGGGGTTTGGTAAAATGCACGCATGAGCGGACCCCGATGAAGATACGCATCAAAGTGAACCAGCCAGCCTGTACCCATCAGGCTTTCACATTGAAAGGGCGGTACCTGACATTGAAAGGGATTGACCTCAAGCGTTCGCGGGAACGCTATACCTGCAATGCGTGCGGTAAACCGGTTGTCCGCACACTCAAAACGTCCGTGTCATAGCAATCAAGACACATTAATAATGCGCGCCGATCAACCGGCCTCGGAGATATCATTTACATGGTTCTGTTACGGGATGCCCTTCTCACATTGCTTGCTCAGGAAATATTGAATATCAACAATTGATTGCCTCTTAGGATTGCAACTCGGGGATGGTTGTAACAAACAGATCAAAAAGATAACCATCTCTGATAGGACGCTCCTCGCATTTCGATACAAACTCTACGGGGATTTCGAACAGTGATGAAGCCCCTTCCCCTGAGCGAGGGGACGTAAGTATATGAAAGTTTTTTTGACGAGTCAGATATTTTTCTATGTGCTCGGCAGAGGCATACCCAACATAGTAAATGATCCCGTCATGCTTCTGAATCTCCAACGAGAATGTGTTGCCACGCGTCGCGCGTAGCGCTACGACGCTGCACATTGAGAAACCATATATTCCATTCGGCAAATCCTGTATTTTTGTTCCATCTTCCTGTTCAGTAAGCGGTCTAAGCTGATGCTTTTGCCGTAGCGCCAGTACATCTTTGGAGACAGCATTTACATCCGGCATCGTTCCGGCATCGCGCTGCGTGTTCTTTGCTTGATTGCCCCTACTCCAAATGTCTGCGAAGTTAATTGAAAAGTTCAATCCGACAAGGTAAACCAAGATCACCAACCCAAGCGGCACAGTTATCAGATACAGATACCACCGTTTCATGCCTGTTAGGATACGCCCAAGTCGTCCCTCAAGTAAAAATAGTAGCCTGGCATTAGGTTTCGACCGCCACCGCTGCCGGTTCGGTCACGCCGATAATCTGACCGGTGTGACCGTGGCATTAGATCACCGCCCTATTCCTTCTGCTGCAGGTCACCCGAGCGCGTGATAAAGGGAGACCTGGTGCCACAGGCCGATTAGCGCCGGCGGGCCCAATAGCGTTCACTTTGTTCGATCAGCAACGACGTGACCAGGGCGTTATCGCCGACGCCTTTCGACCGCAAGAGATTCTTCAGCCCCTGTTGCTTCGCTTCGAGCGCCTCGACCATGCGGCCAGCACCGCGCATGTCATGGGTATCAGGGAGGGCTTCATTGTTCGATCTCTTTCATGTGGTGCGATGGGTGAAAGGGTTTGACATTTCAGATCACCAGTGTGCCGACGACGCTGAGCGACACCGTACCAATCGATATACAGGCCGGCACGTTCGGCGCGTCGTGTGGTTAGGCGGCTGCTGAATCATGCTGTGCGGGCCTCGGCAGAAGCCAGAGCAGCAGCGCCAACCCCAGCACGGCATACAACGCCGACCCGGTCAAGATGCCGATCTTCGCCACAAGCAACAAGCGCTCGCTGAGCGCCAGCCCCGCAATGAAGAGCGCCATAGTAAAGCCAATACCAGCCAGAACTCCACCCGCGGCCAGAATCGCCCAAGATATCCCTTCGGGGAGCTTCGCCAGCCCCGTGCGCACGGCGAACCAACTGAACAGGGCGATGCCAATGGGCTTCCCAACTCACAGCCCAACCACAATGGCCATAGCCACGGAATCCGTGAAAGCCCCGGTCTCGATCGGCACGCCCGCATTGGCGAAGGCGAACAGCGGCATAATCACAAAACTGACCCCACAGGTGCAGAGCGACTTCCAACCGCTCCAGGGGCGAGATGGCTTCTCGCGCCGCCCGCTCTACCGACTGCAGGACGGTCTGACGTCTGTGCGTATCGTGCCACGATTCTCTTTGGAGAAATCCTCCGAGATGGAAGCGGGGGGCGTCTGACAACACCCCTACCCTCCCCACAAGAAACGCCCGCCTTACCGCCGGCGCTTAGCGATTAACTAACCCAGTTAGGGAGCTCTATGGACAGGTAAGCATGGCAGGAGAAAAGGAAGCTAGCATGCCACAATAGTTTTTCGCAGCCTGCTAGCGCTCGGCTTCCGTGAGATTGCCTTCCTCTTCCAGCTCTTCCAGGTCGGCTTCCGCTTTGGCCTTCAGGGTTGAGGGATGCAGGCCATATTTTTTGAGCATTTTGTAGAAGTCTGCCCGATAGCGTCCGGCAAATTGGGCGGCGCGTGAGATATTGCCACCGGTGAGTTGCAGTACGTTCTTGAGATAGGTTTTCTCAAACTCTTCCTTTGCTTCAGTCAGCGGCTTGAGCGGCGCGTCCGGTGATGTGCCCATAAAGGGCAAGAGGTCCGGCGTAATCATGTTTTGGCGCGTCATGACGGCGGCCTTTTCAATGACATTTTCCAATTCGCGGACATTTCCTGGCCAGGGATGTGTGACCAGCCGATTGAGAGCGGCCGGTGTAAAGCCGCGCAAAGATTTATTCGCCCGGTTCGCACTCGCGGTCAGGAACTGTTGGGCCAACAAGGGAATATCATCCCGGCGGTCTCGAAGCGGTGGGATAAACAACGGGACGACAGAGATGCGGTAGTACAGATCGTTCCGGAATGAACCGTTCTTGACCGCTTCGCCGAGGTCTTTATTGGTTGCGGCAATAATCCGTACATCGATCTTCGTTGAGATTTCAGAACCCACTTCGCGGACTTCCCGTTCCTGTACGGCCCGCAGCAGTTTGACCTGCATCGAGAGCGGTATTTCGCCGATTTCGTCGAGAAAGAGCGTGCCGCCGTTGGCGCTTTGAAACAGGCCTCGCTTGGCACCATGGGCGCTGGTAAACGCGCCACGCACGTGTCCGAAGAGTTCAGACTCAAAGAGCGTTTCGGGAATGGCCGTGCAATTGAGGGCGACAAACGGCCCTTTACTCCGTCGGCTGTTCGAATGGATGACGCGTGCGAGCACTTCTTTGCCGGTCCCGGTTTCCCCGAAGAGGAGAATGGTCGCGTCCGAGTCTGCCACCTGCACTACCTGTTGGAGTATGCGCTGCATCGCAGGACTCCGCGCGACGATGTTTTCCATGCCATACAATTCGTTGACGAGAGACTTGAGTCGCTGAATCTCTCCTCTCATCCGTTGCGGAGAGAGCCCTTCTTCGATCTTGGCCTTGAGTTCCTTGTCATCGAACGGTTTGGTGAGATATCCGAAGGCCCCCCTCTGCATCGCTTCTACGGCATTGGGGATGCTGCCGTGGGCCGTCAGGATGATAACCGGAAGGCCTGGATGAATCCGCAGCAGTTGCTCCGTCACATCTAATCCGTCTTCACTTCCCAGACGGAGGTCGGCAATGGCAAGGTCAAACCGGACTTTCTTGGCTGCGGCGATGGCTTCACACCCAGTGGTGCAGCCTGTCACGGCAAAGCCCATGGCGGTCAACCGCATCTTCACAAGATGTAACAGTCCCTCTTCATCGTCGACTACGAGAATATGTTCTTTTTCCATGAAGCTCCTTCTATGGTGTCGTCGGTTCCGGCGCAGTCGGAGGCGGTGCAACGGTCGATGGGGGATGGATAGGACGAACCTTATCCCGCATTTCCTGGTCGATGCGCTTCAATGCCTCCAATTGGCTCGTCAATTCCTCTATTTTCCTATCTCGATCCGTCAATTGCTTTTGTAGGGACAGCACGATGCCTGTCTCGCCCGAACTTCTTGCGGTGTCTTTCTTGCCGTTGACCGTGTCCATCTTCCGTTCACGCTCGGCTAAATCCCGCTGGAGGTTTTCCAGGGATTGGGAGTCGGCATCCTTCATGGCCCGCAATTGCTGGATGGTCAGCTCTCTATCAAGCAAGTCTCGCACCAGCCGATCTGAGGCCTGAGCCAGGATCGCCTGACTTTCCGAAATGGCTGGGGCCGCCATGACCGATTGGAGCCAGGACTGCTCAACGGGGGCGGCGTGATACTCGAGCAGCTGTAACCAGAGCTTGCTGGAGGAGGCCAGCTGGCTCTTGGGCGCGACGGCGAGCACTTTCTCGAAGTACTTCGAGGCGCTATCTCGACTTTCGTAGAGGCCCAGCAGCGCACGCGTAAAGTAGACATGGTCGCAGGAATTGTGCTCGGCACATTTCGGGACGAGCGCCTCCTGTTTTTTCGCCAACGCCTGGAGGGATTTTGCCTCTCCCGTATCCACCATGAAGTAGGGCTTCGAAAATTGCGGGGCTGCCGACCATGCCGCGCATCCAGCGAGGAAAAGACAGGACAAGACTCCCGAGGTGAGGCCTCGGTGGACAACCTTCATGCCGTTTCTCCTGGTTTCGTGAGGCGTAGGATAAATCGTACAGTCGTTCCCTTCTTGGCTTCGCTTTCGATCCAAATCCGTCCTCCGTGTGCTTCGAC
>JBGPVY010000057.1:0-14333 GCA_041491905.1 Nitrospiraceae bacterium
AAAAACGGATGGCACCGGTCGAGAGCTACGTCCGTGTGTCGGATGAACCGATCTATGAGATCGGGGAAATCACCTTTCCTCACATCATCATTATTTTCCATCCGCAGGTCATTACCCACGGTAAGTCGTATACGATGCCGTTCTACTTCGGATTGAAGGAGGATGGGATTGCGCTGATCAATAGCGATGGGCCCATGACCCTTCACAGGGATCAGCAGCGTGAGTTGGATGAGCGCCGTGCGAAACTCTATTACTTCCCCGCCACCAAGCTATCCCTCGAAGTTGCAGGGATGGACCTTTGCACGAATATGGCCTTGATGGGCTGCATTGGAGCGATCACGGGGTTGACCTCGGTTGAAGCGTTGGAGCAGTCGGTGAAGGATCGGTTCCTAGGTAAAGGATTTGTCGTCTCCGGCGGAACCGCGGCCTTGGACAGCGTCGTCGAGCGGAAGTTCAAGAAGAAGCAGGAATTGATCGATAAAAATGTGGCGGTGATTCAGGCCGGCTGGAACTACGCGGTCGATCATGGCTGGGCTGCAACATCGGTCAAACGGTCGGAAGCCCGTGCGACCGTAAGCGCCTAACTAGGATTTAGCACGAAGGAGTACCATGTATCTGGTAGCCAATGTCGATGTTGAGATTTGCGCCTCGAAGAGCTGCAAGCTCTGTACGCAATATTGTCCTGAAGCGAATACCATTCAGTATAGCGAAACCATGGGGACGGATAAGGGCTTCAAGTACGGCACTGCCTACATAGCGGTGGATCGATGCAAGGGTTGTGCGCTGTGTGTGTGGGTGTGCGACACGATGGCAAAAAATAATGCCATTAAGATGATTATGATCGATCAATTACCGCTGGCTGCCGTAACCGATAACATTCGCTATGAAGAAAAAACTACCGTTGCAGTTCTGTCCAATCCAATGATTGTGATAGGTAATTAGGGGGGGAGTGGCAACGACGATCGATACAAGAGAACGCATCATTGTTCCTGGTCCCGCCGGATTCCATCCACCTTCGGCGGCTCAGTTGGGGGTCGCGCTGCCTGACCCAGGGCAAGGACTTTACTATGGGTTGCTGGAGGAGAATGAGGACAAGGTCATCGAAGAGATGGCCCGTAAAATGTTGACCAGCCCAAACGCCACGATTTTCCCTGGGCCGCTAGTACTCTGGGCCTGGAACGATCATGCCGTTGAAAAGGCCAAGGCCGTGCTGGAAATTGCCGCCCAGATTCCTGACGTCATGATCATCCCCATGCCGGACTATCGCCCGAAGTATCCGAAGATCGATCCGGAAGAGGTCATCAATCCGAACCATCCGAACCTCACGATTTGGGGCAACAAGATAGAAGCTTGCGTCTTCATCGGCGTGCATTGCCATTACGCCAACTTGACCTTGAAAATGATTCGTGCCGGGACGAACTGCCTGACGATGGCAATCTGTGCGGAGCAGGGGCATGAAGATGCGATGTTGACGATTCGGGATTCGGACACGATTAAGTTGAGAAAGACCGCGCAGGTCTTCAAGCGGGTGCGCGAAGAAATGGGCATTAAGTTGCCGGAGAATGGCGAGAACGTACGATTTACCGGTACGCAATCGAGAGTGCACGGCGGGAAAACTCACACCAATCCCCTCACCTTTGCGCCAGCGGCGGGCCTTGCCGGTGCGGCTGCCTTCGGCCATTCCGCCGAGCAGATGAAGCGTGAAGGCTGAGGGCAATTGAGTCATTTGCTCATTGTCGATTGTTTCATTCAATGAACCGATGACCCGATGAATCAATCGTCAATTTCTTCAGAAGAGGTGACATGATGAGCGAAGCACTCGAAGCAGAACAAAAGACAAACCCGCAGGGCGATCCCATCACGAGTGTCGCTGCCCCTAAACCGACCGAGACGACCGCAAGGAAAGACCCCCATGCCGAAGCGAAACGGCAGAAGGTGGTCACGCCGGAATACTTGTTTCTCGAAGCCCCGCGGACGAAAGAATTCATTACGGGCAGCGAAGCGGCCAAAGAGGCCGTTCGGCGCTCCAACATCGACCTCGCCATCGCCTATCCGATCACCCCGCAATCGGAAACCATGCAGCTCATCGGCGTGCTCTATGGCGAAGGCTATGTAAAAGAGTACTATCGTGGTGAAGAAGAAGTCGGTGTCATGGCAGCGATCGCAGGCGGCTCCCGGGCCGGTGTCCGCTGTTTTACGGCGACCGCCGGTCCCGGTACGCTCAGGGGTCTTGAAGGCATTGTGTCATGGTCCGGGCATCGGTTGCCCATTGTCGCCATGTTCACCTGCCGCGTCGTGAACGCTCCATTGGCCATTCAGCCGGACAACATCGAAGTCGCCTATATTATCAACAGCGGCATGATCGTGTTCCACGCCGAGAACCAGCAGGACATGTATGATTTCATCATGGCAGGATTTGTGATCAGTGAGAAAAACGATGTGACGCTTCCCGTCGGTGTCTGCTGCGACGGGTTCTTTGTGACCCATGCCCGTGGGTACGTCCGGATGCAGGACCGCAGCATGAAGCTTCCCCCTCGTGACGCATGGCGCGGCGCGGTGCCGGTACTCGATGCAGAAAATCCTCCCGCCCGCCTGTCCCGCGACGCCCCGGTTCAAAAGTCCAACTTCATGGCCTACAACATCCATGCGGTTTGGCAGCAGGAAGTGTGGGCCGCAGTCGAGCGGTCTCGCAAGTACATCAATCAATATATGGGTGGCTTGCTCACGGCTGAGAATGTGGACAATGCCGAGGCGGTCATCATTGCCTCGGGCAGTGCCGCGGCCCAGTCACGGGAAGCCGTACGTATTTGCGCAGAAAAGGGCATTAAGATCGGATTGATCAAAATCCGGTCGATCCGTCCGTTCCCGACAAAGGAGTTGCGCCAGCTCTGTGCCAAGGCGAAGCTCATCGTCGTTCCGGAGTTTAATTACGTTGGATGGCTGGCCAAAGAAGTGGCCACGGCGATCTACGGGTACTCTAGCGCCAAAATCATCGGTGGGCCACGGGTGTACGGTGGTCAGTCGATGCCGGTGGAGTTGATCGTGGACGAAGTCGAGTCCGGTCTGACCGGGAAGAAGTCGACCAACGTGGCGATGTCCTCAATCATGGGTGGAGCTGTCAATCAGGATGACGTGGCGCATTTCATGCGCAGTATCTAGAACAATCGTAGAAGCAGAAACACCACGGGCCCATCCGGATGACCGGATGGGCCCGTGGTGTTTCTCGGTTTGTCTGGTTCATTTAGTTTGTTTGGTTGAACAAAACAAACCAGATAGACCAAACAAACCAAACAAACGTTTCTCTACCCTTGCAGCTCGTCTTGCACCATGTCCTCACTCTCCGGCATGCCATAGGCCACGTACTTGGCGTAGGAGAGGTAGATCATCGCGCTGTCCCTCATTGCCTTGGAGCCTTGCGACAAACGGAAGACTTTGTCAGCGTCGTGGGATGGGGTCGCACCCATCGTATCCACGTGGCTTTGGAGGAGTTGGGTGAATCGTTCCATTGAGTGTTCGACATCTTTGTAGGCCAATAGAATTGCATCTGTCATGGTTGTCCTCCTAATCAGCATCAGCTTACACTATGCCCATGCAACCCTTCAATGAGAAGAAGCCGTCCAGTCTGTCATCGCAAATCATGAAGGTGCTGGCAAAGGTGTCGCCTGAGGAGGATCTTTATGGTGACGCCTTGGCGCAGGCGGTCGTGAACCTTTCACGTCTTTTTACGACAGCACGCGCAACTTTACCCCTGCGTTACCTGGATGATCCCGCCCACGCTTCTGCCTATCTCTCGTATTTCCTCCCTGTGAACCTCTCCAAAATCCAAGTCCTATTGGACGAGATGTCCGAGGACAGCGGCACGGAAACGTCAGATCATCCAATGGCCGTACTCGACCTCGGCTGTGGCCCAGGGACTGGGGCTTTAGCCCTGTTAGATTGGCTGTGGCATCGCAGCCCGGAGCGGGCGAAATCGGTGTCGGTCCTGGCCACCGATGCGTCCCACGCACCATTGCGGGACACGAAGAGGCTGTGGGAGGCCTATTGCCAAGAGGTTGGAATATCCAGCAAAGGTCTCCGGTGTGCCAAGGGCAACCTAGAACATCCGCTCAAAGGCGATCTTGGTAAGCAGATTGTGCGGGGCGGGCCGTATGACCTCATGATCATGGCGAACTGCCTCAATGAATTGTTTCCTGCATCAGTCAATCCCCCTGCAGAGCGTGCTGCGGTTGTCGCGCAGCTTTTGCCGTTCCTCGCACCGCACGGCACCATCATGATTGTCGAGCCGGCCTTGCGGCAGACGGCTCGAGCGCTGCATCATATGCGTAATCACCTGCTCAAGCAGGGCCTTTGTACGGTGTATAGTCCCTGCCTGCATGAAGGGGCCTGTCCCGCCTTAGACCATCCAGACGATTGGTGCCATGAGGAGCGATCGTGGCAGACGCCTCCTGCAATTGCCGCGATCGATCGGGACGTGGGGTTCATTAAAGACGCGTTGAAGTTTTCCTATCTGCTTTTGCGCACAGACGGTCGCACCATTGTGCCGCGGAGCCCGCAGACATTCCGGGTCGTGAGCGAGTTACGGGAGCTAAAGGGGGAGAAGCGAGCCTGGTTGTGCAATGAAACCGGGCGACCTGAAGTCGGTCGGCTGGATCGGAAGGCCACTCCTCACAATGCGGCTGTCGATAGCTGGCATCGCGGCGCGATCGTGCAGATCGAGCAGATTGTGCGCAAGGAGCGAGAGGGAAAAGTCTCAGCGCTTGGAAGAATAGAGCGCGATGCGGCGGTTGAGATAATCCGGCCCGTCTGAAATTGACCAATCAGAAGAGAAGGAAGGATGCGCCCTCTCGCTTCAGCGCCTCCCGCGGCACCCCTTCCTCGGCGCTCTGAAGCAGAAGGGAGAGGCGGCCTGGTCGTCCTCCTGCTCGCGGAACGCGCGCCCTCGGAAGGGCCTCGTTCGACGCGCGCAATAGAGGATCAACCAGGCCACCTCCTGGAAAAACAAACAAGCAAGCTTGGAGAGACCATTGTCCGTTGGACGCGCGTACTTAAGGGATCAGCCCAGCCGCCCTAGTTAAAGAGAGGGGCAGGGACAGACCCTGATGGGCCTGTTCCCGCTTGGAGTGGAACGAAAAAACTTTCTTGCTACTGGAAAGTGTTGATAAGTGGTTGAACTGGCACAAGAATCAACCACAATTCGCAGTCTGTGTTGGCGTACTATGCCAGGCAGTATGCTCAACAGTTAGGCGTCATAGCGCTTATGCCCGTCCCACAGCAAGCGATAGATCGTCTCGCTCTCTCCGTTCAACCGCTAGTCTTCGAAACGGGCATCGAAGAAGCGCCCTACTCTTCCACACTTGGTACTGTCTTTCTGGTGGGCTATGAAGGCAAACCCTACGTGCTAACTGCGCGCCATGCGCTCCGTCCCGATAACCTTGTACCAATCTGCGTATTTCCTTCTGACACTTCGCATCGTCTCATTCCATTGAAGGATGTGTTCTTCGTTCCTCAATCTGACGAAGGAGAAGACTTTGTGGACCTCGCCGTAATCGCCATTGACACCATGCGCGCAACTCATGCGGAAATTGCAGAGGCAATGCTAATTGATCTCGCTCTTGCTTGTGGAGAGTGGAAGAGATATACGAGCGAAGCACAGTTCTTTGTCATTGGGTATCCTGGGGAACGATCGATCTTCAACTATGAGACTCAGGAGTTTCGCGCGGACCGCGAGACTCTGTTCGGGTGCTACGGCGGCCCCTCCCCACTGCTGCCGCATCTCCACATCCTTCGGGTCGCTGACTCCCGGTCATTAAATACGTTCAGCGGGCTTAGTGGGGCTCCTGTCTTCGCCTGGATTGAGCTGCCCATGCAGCGGCCAACACCAGTTCTCTGTGGAATGGTGCTGCGTGGAACACCCGAGTCAGGTGTAGTTCACTTCCTCGACCGCGACAGACTCCTAGATGCATTGACCGTCAAACGCCGGCTTGAACAGCAGGCCGCCCAAGAATGATGCCCCACCCCTCGGTCAACGCGACCCCAAGATCACTCAAGAGGGTCTGACCCCTTAAATTCGACCCAGTTTCAACCAGTAGGGCCGCATTCTTTGTTGAGGCGACTGGTTCTTTGAAGAAGGTCAAAAGTGAAAACACATGATCAATAAGTAGACCGGTCCCGTTTCTCGAGACTGACCGCACTTACCGTACTTGTACTGCTCTGAAAAAGCGCATAGGATTTTCTACAACACACTAGAGAGAGACATGTGAGCAGTGAAATTCGATCCAGAGATATTCCGCAGGCAGTGTTGGATGAAGTCATTCTTTCACTCAAGAACTACCTTGTTGCGCTATATGTGTTATTGCCAGAGAAACCACAGCCTCGTCTTAGGCTTATCGGGTCCGGAACCCTGGTGGAGATCGAAGGCTCTTCTTACATCCTGACTGCCGCTCATGTCTGGCATGCGACCAGAGGGATGGAGCAGATCGGCCTAGTTCTCACGGACCAACAGTCATCGTTTATGATGCCACGTGATTCTATCTGTGCGAAAGAGTTGTGGAAAGGGGAGGTCTCGGAATGGGGGCCAGATATCGCGCTCTTGAAACTCGCGCCACCTGTTATTCCCACTATAACTGCGCGCAAGTCCTTTTTAACCCTTGCTCGACAGAAGGAGGCCCTTACATCGTGCCCACCAGCGACCGAGAATGGACTTTGGGCAGTAACAGGCATGGTGGGGGAGTTCAGTGAGTTTCAACCACATCCAGAGACAAGAACTATTGAAGGTCATGTCCATGGGACCGCGTTCTTTTCATCCGTACAGCAGGTGCACCAACGAGACGGTTATGATTACTTTGACCTCGGAGCTAACTTGCAACTTCCTGGCGTTCCTTCGAGCTTCGGTGGCGTGAGCGGTGGTGGGCTTTGGGAGATCAAACTTTCGATGACGAAGTCCGAGAAGTTAAGTTGGGACGAGAAACGATACTTTCGTGGTGTTGCGTTTTGGCAATCTGAAGTTTCTGATGGTCACCGGATGATTCGTTGCCACGGTCCTAAGAGCATTTTTGAAAAGGCGTGGGAGTTATGTCTGGGGAGTGGATAAAAGTGGTTGCCAGTCTTTACTTGATCTGGCCCCGCAGGTTGCTCAAAAAGGCTAGCCAACAAGGCCTCATTCTTTGGCAAGGCGACGGGTCTGTGAGCGACTCGTCGCCGTCTCCCTTTCTTTTAGAGCAGCAGCACGTAGCAGGGTGACCGCTTCTGCGTCGCGAATCGCAGAGGCGAGGGCACCGCGCACTGTGTGAAACCAGTTTCGGCACCGAGGCAGCTCGAAGCATACCGAACACCAGCAGCTTCTAGGATCGTCGAATGCAGGGACGACGAGAAGCGGTGGGCCACTCACGAAGAATTGTCCGGCTTGTAATTCGTAACGCAGTAGGTTACAGTTGATTGCGTGATCCGCGGATTCAGGCATAAGGGTTTACGCAGGTTCTTCGAGACGGGGAGCAAATCGGGTGTTCAGGCACAGCATGTGGACCGGCTTCGCCTGGTCTTGGCTCAATTGAGCGCGGCCACAACCCCTCGCGATATGGATTTGCCGGGATTGGATTTTCATCCTCTCAAAGGTGAGCGCAAAGGTACCTGGGCCGTCTCGGTGAGTGGAAACTGGCGGATCACATTTCGATTTGTCGGCAAGGAAGCCGATGCAGTGGATTATGAGGATTACCACTAGCGAGGTTGTATGATGCGTATGCACAATCCTCCCCATCCAGGGGAGATCATTAAACGTCTGTGCCTGGACCCGCTCGGTGTCAGTGTCACGGAGGCGGCTCAAGCGTTGGGTATCAGCCGGAAGACGCTGTCGGCGATTCTGAATGGCCGGGCGGGGATCAGTCCTGAAATGGCCGTTCGCTTGTCTATAGCGTTTGGCACATCGGCTGAAAGCTGGCTCAATCAGCAAACCCAGTATGATTTGTGGCACGCCGAGCAACGCCGTAAGCAGCTTCGTGTTGCCAAACTTGCGGTGTAACGGGACGCCTACCTTTGCCTCTCATTCACCCATGGGCACCGAGATGCTCTCTTTTCCATGGTAAGGCTACAGTCCCTGTTAAGGAGACAGTTGCAGGAGAGAGGGTTAAACGTGAAAACACATGATCAACTCGTGAAGCAGCTGATGCGTCGTCCTGGCGTGAGCGCTGAAGTGCAGCGTATCGAACGAGAAGCTCCTCGTCCTACGCCTCGAACGAGGTAACCTCATACAATATTCAATCTTTCTCACTAGGGTTACATTGCTTAAAAGGCGACGAGTCTGTGAGCGACTCGTCGCTTTTGTTTTTAGGAGCTACAGCGCGGGGGCAGCAAGTGGGAGCCGCCTGCCGACTTCACCGGAGGCGCGGGGACCCGCTGAGGTTTCAGCGAGGAGGAAAGCTGAAACTGACCACGGCACCACGGTCGCAGACCGTGGCCACGGGAATTTCAGAAGGCTTCCGCTCGCTGGAACCCAGAAGGGTCGCGCCGGGAGGTGCGGAGGCGGGAGGCTCCCACTTGCTGATTTCTTTGGAGAATCTTCGGGAGGGTGTGCTAATCCGCTTCTGGTTCAGATGACCCGTGTTGGTGCGACACCCGGTCTTCATCGAACATTTCCGCCATCTCCTCGGCGATCATCTCATCATCGTTTGGAACGAAAATGAGCGGGATTTCTTTTCTTGTCTTGGCCGCAGTCTCTGGAGCGGGAGCTTCTGGGCCCTTGGCTGGAGTTTTTGGTGTGTCACTCATACAGGGAGTATACACTACCAAGAGGGTGAAAAGGGGAGCTATTCAAACGCTTCCAGGGAAGAACGCTCCGGGAACGTCTTCTGGCAAGCGGTACAGGTCAGGAAATAGATGGATTCCCTGACGGACATGGTGATGCGAAAATTGAGGCGTACGCCTCGCTGATTGCAGATCGGACAGGACATCTCCTTGAGCCGGTAGGGGATATCCGGTTGTGTGCGCAAGTAGAACTCCATATCCGTGTAGATCGGGAAGCTGTAGTAGCACTTCTTGCAGACGCCACGCCATTCACCATCCGCCTGCATAAAGCGTTGATCGATCCCAAAGCTTGATCCCTTACAAATGGCACACTGAACGGTTTCAAGCCTGGTTTCAACTTCTTTAACGGTCGGGTTGGGCGTCGGGGAGGCTCCTTGTGCAGAAGTTAACGACATTGTACTACCAGTATAGCGTTCATGTGGAAGCGACCGCAACGGGATAGAATCAAGATTTCTCCTTGACCTCGCGAATGGACTGCTTATACTAGTCTGGATTATTCATGAATGCCGTCGCGAAGTCGCTTGGAAACCAGGCGAGGGGTGAGTGGCACGAGGCCAGAGGGAAGACATTCCTTCTGGTCACCCCGTAGCCTCTAGTCCCGTGCCTCTCGCCTGAACATCGGACGACGTAGCAGGTATTCATGAATAGTCCAGGCTAAGACCACCATGCACCTTATCACCGAGACTCTGTTGGTCGGAAATATCAACGATGCGAGGGAACCGCCAGTAAAGATCGGCGCGCTGCTCCTTGTTGCCGCTGAGTATACGTTGGAGTCCCCCGGTTGGCTGCCCTCTGGCAGGATTCCATTTTCGGAGTATGCCGAAGCCGAGCCGCTCTTATTGGACAGAGCCGTAAGCTGGGTCGAACAGCATATCTCAGACCATCGGGTCATGGTCTGTTGTCGTGCCGGTATGGGCCGGTCCGTGTCGGTCGTGATGGCCTATCTCTGTTGTGTCCAAGGGATGACGTATGCTGATGTCCTGAAGTTGGTCATGAGGCGCCGACCCGGTGCCATGCCCCTTCCAAATCTCGAAGACGCGATCAACCAGGTCCGCTTGCTCCGAGAGGCTCGCGCGACGGTCAAGAAGAACCTCGCTTCTCACCCTGCCTCTGGCGCGTAACCACAATATAGAAAGCGCGCCTTCCCGCACCGGTTCTTCACACACATTGCCTTTCTTGTGCCGCCCGTGGCCTAATCTAGGATCGCATGGCACACATGCGACCACTTCACTGAGGACCTCTCTCGATGCCGGAATTGCCTGAAGCCGAAGTCGTTGCTCGGCAGCTACGGGTTCATCTCCTCGGCGCGCAGCTCAACGATTGTCGGGTTGGACGAGCGGATATTGTTCGGGAAGGGTTGCCCACGCTCTCGTGGTATCACGGCGCGGTGCTGGAAGCGGTGGAGCGATACGGCAAGAGCGTCGCACTGGGGTTTAAAAAAGAGGGCGAACTCAGATATGTCGTCGCGGAGCTTGGCATGACAGGCCTCCTTCTCTTTCGCGCGACGCAGACAAAATATCCGCAGCACGTGCATGTCCGCATGTCGTTCACGGGAGGCCTTGAATCAGAACTGCGCTATTGGAACCCTCGCCGTTTCGGACGGATTTCCTTGCTCGATCGGGCAGGACTTGACCGCTACCGTGCTCGCCGCTTTGGGGTCGATCCCCTCACGGTGCCGCGCGACGAGTTCGTCCGTCTCATGCAAGCCAGGCGTGGACGCCTGAAGCCGCTGTTGATGCATCAGCAAATGATCGCAGGGATTGGGAATATTTACGCGAACGAAATTCTCTTTCGCGCCAGGCTCCATCCGAACCGTGAGGTGAATCGGCTGCGCAGAGCTACGATTATCGCGCTCTATGGCACCATGCAAACGGTGCTTCGAGAGGCGATTTCCTGTGGCGGGTCAAGCGTCAAGGATTTCTATGCACCGGATGGCACGGAAGGCCGATACAAGCGCCGCCATCTCGTCTATGGCAAAGAAGGTCAACCTTGTCCCAACCGCTGCGGACGGGTGATTCGCCGTCTCCAAAGTGAACGCAGCTCGTTTTTTTGTCCCGCCTGCCAATCCAACCGCCTTCCAGGATAATTCTTGCGGCACGCACGTGAGAGGATCTGTGATGAAGGATGGTGATTGCCTCACAGTTTCAATCACTTAGGTTATAGTCCGCCCGCCGTCCTCGCTGCTAGGCCTTTTGAGCCCACTTCGGTTAGTCCCTCTGACGTATTGAGTCGTCCAACCGATTTCGTTAGAATCCTCATTCTTTACAAATGTTTCTCACCATTCTGAAGGAGTCACGTCATGGCGAAGGTGCTCGAGGGTCCCGGGATGGGGCTGATGAAGAAATGGGGCATCACGGTCCCCAACTATGTCGTCGTCACCTCGGTTGACGAATTGGCGAAGCTCGGGCAAGCCAATAAATGGCTCAAGAAATCCAAGTTGGTGGTCAAGGCTCACGAAGCGCTCGGCTCTCGGTTCAAGCTTGGCTTGGTGAAGGTCGATCTGGACCTCAAAGGGGCGGAAGCGGCAACCAAGGAAATGATCGGTCGCCAAGTGGGCAGCATCACCGTCTCGCAAGTGATCGTGTCTGAAATGATTCCGCATAAGGAAGAATATTATTGCGCGGTGAAATCTACCCGTGAAGGAACTGACATTCTGGTCGCCAACTGCGGCGGCATTGAAGTTGAATCGAATTGGGATCGCGTGAAGCGACTGGCATTGGAAGTCGGGCAGCAGCCCTCGGCGGACGCGCTCGAGAAGCTGGCCAAGGATGCGGGCTTCACCGGTCCGCTCTTGAAGAAAATGACTGATTTCGCGGGCAAGATGTTTACCTGTTTTGACAGCGAAGATGCGCAGTATTTGGAAGTGAACCCCGTGGTCCTGCGTGAGCAAGACAGTGAACTGATCGCGTTGGATGCGGTGACGCTGCTCGATGGTGATGCCAAGTTCCGGCACCCCGATTGGAATTTTACCTTTGCCGCAGAATTCGGCCGTGCGTATTCCAAGCACGAAGCGGAAGTTATGGCGGTCGATTCAAAGATCAAGGGCTCGGTCAAGTTTATCGAGATTCCAGGTGGAGATACGGCCATGCTTCCAGCCGGCGGTGGCGCCAGCGTCTATTATTCCGATGCGGTCGTCGCACGCGGTGGCAAGTTGGCCAATTACGCCGAATATTCAGGCGATCCACCAGACTGGGCGGTTGAAGTGCTGACGGATAAGGTCTGTTCGTTGCCCGGGATCAAGAACATCATCGTCGGCGGCGCAATTGCTAATTTTACCGATGTAAAGAAGACGTTCGGCGGCATCATCAATGGATTCCGCAAGGCGAAGTCCGAGGGCAAGCTCAAGGGCGTCAAGATCTGGGTGCGCCGCGGTGGCCCGCGTGAGAAGGAAGGGCTCGATGCGATGCGCGCGCTCAAGGATGAAGGGTTCGACATCAACGTCTTTGACCGCAACACACCGCTCACCGATATCGTCGATAAGGCGCTTCAGGGGAAGTGAATGAGTGAAGTGTGATGAGTGATGAGTATGGATGGCCGCCAGCGCCAGCTTCTCGCATCTCCAACCATCACTGATCACTCATCACCCATCACAGCTTTGGAAAAGGGGAGATCCTGATGAGTATCTTGGCAAACAAAGATACCTATGTGGTCATTCAGGGCGGGCTCGCAGGCGTGAACGCCGCGCGCCGGATGGCCGAGTTCTGCTACCTGATCAAGCGCTCGTTGAACGTCCTGGCCTTTGTCTATCCGCCTGACGCCGGCAATACGAACGAGATTCCCTACGGCAGTGGCTTGCTGGCTATTCCTATCTATAAGACTGTCGCGGAAGCCACGAAGCAGCATCCTCAGATCAACACCAGTCTCGTCTACATTGGCGCAGATCGGGCGATGAAGGGCGGGATGGAAGCCTTGGACGATCCGCACATCAAGGTGGTCTCCATGATCACAGAGGGCGTACCGGAAAAAGATGCCAAGATCCTGGGCCGTCATGCGACCAAGCTCGGAAAGGTCTTCAACGGCCCTTCATCGATCGGCATTGTCTCAGCCGGCTCCTGCCGGTTGGGTGTCATCGGCGGCGCTTTTGATAACCTGGTCCTCTCCAAGCTCTATCGCGAAGGCTCGTTCGGCGTCATCACCAAGTCAGGCGGACTCTCCAACGAAATTATCTGGATCTGCTCGCAGTTTGCCGATGGCATTACAACGGCCATCGGGATCGGCGGTGATGCCTATCCGGGAACCGACTACGTCAGCTATCTCGAAATGTTCGAGAACGATCCGCAAACAAAGGCGGTCGTCATCGTCGGCGAAATGGGCGGCGATCTCGAAGAGCGGGCAGCGGAGTGGTACGGCGCAAAGACACGGCGTGTGAAATTGATTGCAGTCGTCTCCGGCTTCTGCCAGGAAAGCTTGCCGAAGGGCATGAAATTCGGCCATGCCGGCGCCAAGGAAGGCCTGAAGGGCGAAGGATCGGCCCGTTCCAAGTCCGATGCCCTCAAGAAGGCCGGCGCGATCGTGCCGGCGACATTCGGTGCCTTGGGCCCCGCCATCAAGGAGACCTACCAAGAGCTGTTGAAAACAGGCCAGGTCAAGGAACCGGTTGAATCGGCTGTGCTGCCGAAGCTGCCGAAGAGTATCGAAGAGGCCATGAAGGCGGACGAAGTCATGGTCGCTCCGCTGATCCGCACCACGATCAGCGACGACCGAGGCGACGAACCGTGTTACGACGGGTATCCGGCTTCCGAGCTCATCAACAAAGGCTACGAAATTCCCCATGTCGTGGGTCTGCTGTGGGACAAACGGCTGATCTCCAAACAAGAAGCTGAAATTATCAAGCGCATCATGATGCTCTCCGCCGACCATGGTCCCTGCGTCAGCGGGGCCATGGGGACGATTATCGCGGCCTGCGCAGGGATCGGCCTGTCCCAGTCGGTTGCCGCAGGATTAATCATGATCGGCCCTCGCTTCGGCGGCGCTGTGACCGATGCCGGACGCTATTTCAAACATGCGGTCGACAACAAGATGTCCGTCGATGAGTTTCTTACCTATATGAAGAAGAACGTCGGGCCGGTACCGGGGATCGGCCATCGCGTCAAGAGCTTGCGCAATCCTGACAAGCGAGTGAATGAGTTGGTCGGCTACGTCAAGAGTTTGAACATCAAGACTCCCTGCCTGGACTTTGCGCTCGAAGTAGAAAAGATCACCTCGGTGAAGAAGGACAACCTGATTCTGAACGTGGACGGAACGATGGCAGCGGTGCTTGTCGATATCGGCTTCCCGGTTGACAGTTTGAACGGCTTCTTCATTCTCTCACGCACGATTGGGTTGATCGGGCATTGGGTGGATCAGAAGCGTCAGGATAGCCGCTTGATCCGGCTGTTCGATTACCTCGTCAACTATGCGGCGCCAAAAAGGCGGGAAGTGCCGCCGTTGAAATAGCTATCAGCCATCAGCGCTCAGCTCATGCTGACTGCTGAAAGCTGACGGCTGTGAGCTTTCAAGGAGTACAATCATGTCGATGGATATTGCCAAGAACCTAT
>JBGPVY010000150.1:0-7088 GCA_041491905.1 Nitrospiraceae bacterium
CAATGCCAGCTTCGGATCGTCCAAACTCTGGTAGCCGGCGAAGTAGGTCGGGAGGCAGCCCATATCCGAGGCCCCCTGCACATTGTTTTGTCCACGCAAGGGATTGATGCCGGTGCCCGGCTTTCCGATGTTGCCGGTAGCCAGGGCAAGGTTACAGAGCGCGATGACCCCGTGACTGCCCCAGCGATGTTCCGTCACGCCGAGACCATGGACGCAGAGCGAGGCGCTGCTGCTCCCATAGCGCCGAGCCGCCTGGTAGATGAGATGGGCCGGCACGCCAGTGATGGCTTCAGCCGCTTCCGGTGTACAGTCCGAGATGGTCTTGAGCCAGTCATCGACGCCCTCGGTCCTTGTCGCGATGAAGGCCTGATCGAGGAGCCCTTCCTTGACCAGGACGTGGCCCATCGCATTGAGCAAGGCGACGTTGCTGCCGGGTCGCAGTTGCAGATGCAGATCAGCCAGCCGCGCCAGCTCCGTGCGCCTGGGATCGATGACGATCAAGGGCACCCCCCGCCGATGCGCCTGCTTGATCTTGGCCCCGACCACGGGATGGGACTCCGTCGGGTTCGCTCCCACCACCATAATCAGGTGAGCCAGATCGAGATCCTGAATGGAATTGGTCGCCGCCGAGGCGCCGAGCGTTTCCATCATGCCGGTGACGGTCGCGCTGTGGCAGACGCGGGCACAGTTGTCGATGTGGTTCGTGCCGATCACGCAACGCATGAGTTTGCCGAAAAGATAATTTTCTTCGTTCGTGCCCCGGCTGGATGAAATGGTCGCGAGGGCATCCGGACCGTATGCGTCCTTGATGCGCGTGAACTCCTGCGCAACCCGATCCAATGCCGCGTCCCAGGAAATCTCTTCCCAGTCATTGCCGCGTCGCAGCAACGGGACTCGCAGACGATCTGGTGCATCGTTATAGGTCCAACCGAACCGTCCCTTCATGCAGGCGTGCCCCTGATTCGCAGGCCCATCGTCTGCGGGCGTCATCTTCACCACCCGACCATCTCGCACCGCGGCGTCGAACGCACAGCCCACGCCACAATAGGCGCAAGTCGTGCGCACAGTTCCGGTCGGTGCGCCCTGCTCCAGCACCGTCTTCTCCGTGAGCGCGCCAGTCGGACATTCCTTCACGCAAGCCCCACACGAGACACAGTTGGATGTGGCAAACGCGGCAGCCTCGCCCATTA
The DNA here is from genome assembly GCA_041491905.1 of Nitrospiraceae bacterium. Lineage (GTDB taxonomy): Bacteria > Nitrospirota > Nitrospiria > Nitrospirales > Nitrospiraceae > Palsa-1315. Next base: position 1,191 of record JBGPVY010000150.1, read on the forward strand.
AGGGCCCGGCTCCTGCTGCCGGCCTCGCCGAAAATCCTCGCCCGATCATGGTCAAGGCATGCGTGCCCTGAATTTCATCGCAGGCCCGCACACAGCGCGCGCAGGAGATGCAGGTTGCGTTGTCGAAAGTGAAGAATGGATTCGAGTCGTCGCGCACGGCGGCGCGTTTGCTGTGCGCACCATCGGGATACCGAACTCTATTGACGCCGTACGCGAGCGCCAGTTCGCGCAATGGCCCCGCCACCTCGCCGTTCTCAGGCTGTTCAGATAAGTACAGTTCAACGATATTGTGGCGATGGCGCCTTAGCCGATCGCTCTCGGTCCGGACGACCATATCGGGTCTGACTGGAGTCGTGCAGGAGGCGGGAGTCCCAGACTGCCCTTCAATTTCACAGACACACAGACGGCACGAGCCAAAGGGTGCAAGATGGTGCGAGACGCAGAGGCTGGGTATCGAAATCCTGGCCTTCCGTGCGGCCATATAGATGGTATCGCCCGGTTCGGCGGTAACAGGCCGGCCGTTGATGGTCAGATGCAGCATAGTGCTCCCGCAAAGGGGGAGGGGGGTGTTCAGAATCGTCATCGTTCGCCTAACGCCTCACCCCTGACGCCTTACGAATTCCCCCGGAAAATGTTCAATCGCCGTCAACACCGGATACGGGGCACGCCCCCCAAGCGCACAGAGACTGGTCGCTTTCATGGTCTCTCCAAGATCTTTCAAGAGATCCAATGATTCAGCGGTCCCTCCCCCTGCTTGGATACGCTCAAGAATTTCGCGCCCGCGCACTGATCCAACCCGGCAGGGCGTACATTTCCCACAAGATTCGTCCGCCGTGAAGGCCATGAAGTGCCGCGCCAACTCGACCATGTTCGTCTCATCATCGTAGACAACGATGCCGCCATGCCCGAGAATCGCTCCTGCCTCGGCGAACGCGTCATAGCAGATAGGGATATCGAGTTGAGATTCGGGAAACAGGCTCCCCAACGGCCCCCCGACCTGTACGGCTTTGAACCGCGAGCCCGGTGCCATGCCACCACCGAATTGATCCAGCACCCGGCGCAACGTCAAACCAAAAGGGATTTCCACCAGACCCGGCTGCTTCACCCGACCACCGAGTTGCAGCACCATCGTACCGCGCGACCCTTCAGTGCCGAGTGAGGCATGCCAGGCGCCGCCGTTCGCTAGAATGTTGGGAATCGTCGCGAACGTCAGGACGTTGCTGACGATCGTCGGTTTGCCATACAGTCCTGATTCTGCCGGGTAGGGCGGCTTCGCCAGCACGACGCCACGGCGGCCCTCCAGCGATTCCAGCAAGGCGGTTTCTTCGCCGCAGACGTAGGAGCCGGCGCCGACCACTACTTCAAGATCGAACGGATAGTCGTCGCAGTCCAACAGGTCCGCCTCGCGCGCCTTTTGAATCGCGAACCGCATGGCCCGCGCCGCCGCTGGATATTCGTACCGGCAATAGATATATCCGCGCGTCGCCCCGATCGCCCGCGCACAGATCATCATCCCTTCGATCAATCGGAAGGGATCGCCCTCCATGATCATCCGATCGCAATAGGTGCCGGCGTCCCCTTCGTCGGCATTCGCCACCACATACTTCTGCTCCGACCCGGTCTGCTGCGCGACCTGCCATTTTTTCCACACAGGAAACGCCGCACCCCCGCGACCTCGTAATCGCGAGATGCGCAACTCTTCGATGATCGCCTCCGGTGATAGGCCTTGCGCCGCTGCCAATCCCTTGAGTCCGTCCCGTGTTTGATATTCATCGAGCGCAAGCGGCTCGGTGATGCCGAAGTTGGCGAAGGTGAAGCGGGTCTGTTGTTGCAGAAACGGTATCCCGGCAACCGGCGTTCCACCCACGCCGCCCACGATGCGCGGCAAGTCAGTCGGCGCCACGTTGAACCAGGCCTCACGTCCGTTGGGCGTATCTCGCTCCACCATCGGCTCCAGAAAGAAGGCTCCGCGCGAGGACGTGCGAATCAGTTGAATTTCTGGACGCTCGCTCCAGACATCGGCAAGACGTCCAGCGCCGGCCGCACAAGAGGAGGTGTCGTTGGCGAGATAGCAGCGGATCGTCTTCATCTATCAGGCTCCGGAAAATTCAGTTTATGCACAATGCACCGTTGGAATTTACATAGTGATGCCGATGTCAATAAAGCCTCAGGATGCTCAAAAGGGCCAGATTTCTCACCCACCCAACCCTGGCGCGCCGAAACGCGCCTTATCCCATGCAAGGCCGCAACTCTGCGGCTGACCATCGTTTCACGGTTCACGCCTCACGTTTCACGGTTCCTGGGAGTGACGCGAGAACGAAGCTGGCGGACTTTTTCAGCATCCTGCTATCTATAGGGCTCCAGAAGTGACTGAACGCCGGAAGGCGTCACTCGTCCACAGAGATCTTCATCGATCATCACAGTCGGCGACACCGCGCAGTTACCCGCGCAGGACATCTGTTCCACAGTGAACCGCCCTTCCGGCGTGGTGTCGCCGACAGCAACACGCACATACTCCTGGATCGCACGAAGAACGCGCCCGCCGTGGTTGGCCGTGCAGGATTCGCCCATGCACACTCGAATGAGGTGCCGGCCGGGCGACTGGGTCCTGAGATCAGAATAGTAGGATAAGACCCCGGCGACCTGGGCATCCGTCACGCCTAACACCTGCGCAATTTGAGGAATGCCACTCGTCGGCACATGGCCCAAGGCAGACTGGACAGCCAGAAGCGTCTTGAGGATGTTCGGCTTGGCCGGCGGCACAGGCCGGCAGGTTTCGAGCGCCTCGGCGAGTCCAGGCTTGTGCCAAGTCGTCATCGAGCGACCTCGTCGAGCCCCACATGGGCTCTCAGCTTGTTGTAGTCGAATGACGCCTGGCCCACACGCCTGATTCCAGGGTCGTGGCGCTCCATGTCGGCAATCAAGGCCGCGACCTGCTCGCGACCGGCTGCCGAAGTTGCGACGTGACGCGGCATGTGATTCCCCAGCGACGGGCAGGCCCGTTCCGCCCACTCTAAGTACAGGGTCTCTAAGAATCTGTTCAAGAGGGATCGATCTTCCTCCGCCGAAAGCACCAACGTGAGAGGCTCCTCGGCGGCCAACTCTGACTCCTTGACCTGTCGAGGCGGTGGCGTACAGGTCTCGCCGCGGAAGTGAAGAGAGAATCCGAACGTCGCCGCCAGCTTATGCTTGATGGCATCAAGCCGCTCTCGCGAATCACACTCCACCCACAACTGTGTCACCGTGAGGATCAGTCTTGCGACCACCGCTGATTCAAGGGAGCCGCATGCCCCTCGCTGCACGAAGTGCTGCGCGTCCTTCGAGGCGGAGGCTCCACCGGGTGGAGGGACCGCTGCTTCCCGCTCGACTCCTGCAAGGCCTGCGAGCATTTCAGCTATGTATCCGTACTCGCAATGATCGTACAGGGCCAAGGCGTACAGATAGGGCTGCCCCCCTTCTGCCACATAGCGAATACTCACCACAGCGTCTACGAGCGCGGCAAACCGCATGCGGGCGAAGGTCCACAGCAACACATGTCCATAGCGCTTGGCGAATTCCGGCCAATCGCCGAGTTCGAAGGATCCCGCGGAAATCTCCACCTGTCGCCGATAGTCGAGCGTGGCGTTCAGCAGGCCCTTTCCGTCCTCATTGGATAACAAGATCGCGGCGCCCGCGATCACCGCCCGCTCCCACTCCACATCGCCCGGCTCGCGAATCAGCCGCGTGAGAAGCACCTGTCCCGGTTGCAGTTCCTTGCGGAATGTTCCGTCAGGCACGCGATAGACCCGCGCATCTCCTACCGAGCGGAAAACCAGGCGTTGGCCCTGTTCGTCGACCGACAGGAATTCAGCCAGATCGAGATAGGAATGTTTCAGCGGATCCAACCACTCTCGCTCTTCTTGTGGGATATGCTCCGTGATGACGTCGCGCAACTGCTCGATCAACGTCAGTTGCCCGTCCTGCGGGTAGAAGTCGGCGTAGAATAAGAGGTTGGCTAACTCCGTTTCCTGCGGCAGCGGGGACAATAGCACCCCCGCACCGCCCTCAAGATAGGGCTGGAGGGCGAGCCTCAGTGCGATCTGCCGCTGGGCAGCCAACCCCGGCTCCAACGAAAGGGATTCCAACCGAGCAAGTAATGCTTCGAGCGAGGGGACAAGAGGTACCCAGAGGCCGGCTGTCGCTTCACTCGCGAGCTTCATGAATTTCTTCCATCACGATGGCCTCGGCGTCGAGCCAGTCCTCGAGATCGTGTCCGTCTCGATACCCTCGATCTTGCCACAGTTCGAAGGCCTTCTTCGAAATCCGTTCCCGCATGCCTTCCGGAAACTCGATGGCCTGTGGCGATGCCGCCAGGGGCGAACGCATCGAGGGTTTCTTTCTCACTGTGAGTTTTGTTGCACTCATCATTACTGATTCCTTGGTTACGTGTGCGTTATGGGAGACATTTCTGTCGGAATCACCCGGCTATGGCCAGGTACAAACTTTGGGCTTCGCACCGTGAGGACAGGGCAGTGCGCTTTTCGCAGGACGGCCTCCGCCACGCTGCCGGAAAGGGCGTGCGAGATCCCACGGCGCCCGTGGGTGCCCATGATGATGAGGTCACAGGGTAGGGTCTGGGCAGAGTCTAAGATTGAATCGGACGGAAGGCCACCCCGCAGCCGAGACTCCACCTGTACATGGGAATGCTGGTGTGAGGACGCCAACTCCTCCAGTCGTTTCGTCCAGGTCGAGACTTCCGAATCACGTGTCCTGATATGGCTGAGGGTAAAGTCCAAGCCATACGACACCGGCTCCAGGACATGCAGCAACATGAGGGAGGCCTTTGCCTGCTGCGCTACCACGATCGCATACTCCAAGGCGTCGAGGGAACAATCGGAAAAATCGACCGGCACAAGGATGCGCTCCAGCGTGACAGGCCTCGACAGAGCGCCCTCCTCCTGTTTGGTGTCTGCTGGCTCCATTCGCACCGTCAGCACCGGGCAGGGGGCTCCGCGAATGACCCGCTCGGCAGTACTGCCTAACAAGACGTGCGCAAGGCCGGTCTTCCCCCTGGTCCCTACGACGATGAGGTCTGAATCCTCCGCCCGCGCCGCGGTGATCACCTCTTCACTTGGAATCCCCGTAGCCACCCTGGTCGTGACCGCCATGCCTCGCCGTTCCGCACGGCCTTTGAGGTCCACTAACTGCGACGATGCATGCTTGAGCAGATCAGCCAAGTATTGCTGATTGACTGGGTAATCGGTATTGAGCCCCGGTGGAAATTCCGCGACGCTGAGCACCGTCAAGGAAGCCCTCCACGAGCAGGCAAGGGCGCAGGCATAATCTTCCGCCCTCCGGGCCCATCGTGAAAAATCCGTGGCCAACAAAATTCGCTTAATCATGGGTGTCCTCTCCTCACCTTATTCCTAGCCCCTAGCAGGATGCTCAAAAAGGCCGGACATCTCACCCGCCCAACCCCGGCTGTTATTTCACCCGCCCGCCCTGAGTCTGCCAAGACAGACTCTTCGCCCTGGGACGCGCCTTTTCCCAAACAAGGCCGCAGCGAGCGACCCAAGACGGTTCTTCCAAGCTGTTCGTGTACATTCTCTTAAGGTGGCCCGGATGAGTCCCCTACTGCGCACAACTTTCTCACCCGCCCACCCACTGGCACGCCGAGACGTGCCATAATCCCGGGCGAGGGTCTTCCGATTCTCCCACTTCGCCCTCAGGGGAACAGCCAGACTGTCCTTCCCTGCGCGCATCGGACGAGCACCGTTTTATCGTGCGCGTTCTGCGAGCAAGAAGGATGGTGAGGCCGCGCGTTGCACGAACACAGAGGATTGGCTCGGCCCTCCCTCACCTTCCTGGTTCGCCCCTGTTTAGCTTTTTTCCTCTGCCTGGACCCCAGGATGATAGGTG
>JBGPVY010000201.1:0-5866 GCA_041491905.1 Nitrospiraceae bacterium
GATCAGGCCTACAAGTTCGAGCAGGTGCACTTGAAGCAGCGTGAAATCATCAGCGAGCATATCGGCCACGCCGACTCCCTGGCCCTACAGCGTTGGCTCAATGGGCTGACGCAAGACTGGTTAAAAACTACTCGGCTGTCCAGCAAGTTGCACTTCGAACTGTCCGCCTCTGTTCCCTACGACAAGATCGTGCACCGGACGCTGGCGTCACTCGACGAACATACGCTCCCCCTGTATCGTCCGATGTCCGAGTATGTCCTCAGCGGGATCACCGGGGTGGCGGAGGGCAATCAACAACTCCTGAAGCGGATGGATACTCTTCGCAGCGGCTTTGAAGGGACAATTTCCATTATTCGCGCCCGTGTCGATCTCATGCTGCAATCCCAGAACCTGACGCTCTTGATCAGCGTCGACAGGACGACGAAGAGCCAGGCCATCCTCCAGTACACGGTCGAAGGTTTGTCGGTTATCGTGATTGCCTACTATCTCAGCGGGCTCATGGCCTATATCTTCAAGGGTCTCCATGAGATGGGGTGGCTCGGCAATGCGGATATTGCCGCCGCATTGTTCGTTCCGCTCTCGCTCGGTCTCGCATTGGGGATTACGATCTTCGGACGAAAACTTCTCCACAAGAAATTCTCCGGCGAATCCACGCCTCCGGCATCAGAGAAGCCTCAGGGCTAACCGAATGCTGAAATAGTCCGCCAGTGTAAGAAGACCGTTATTTGGTTTATTTGGTTTGTCTTGTTTATTTGGTTGAACCAGACTAACCGGATAAACCAGATGAACCAGATAGACAAAACAAACCACATCAACCAGACAGACCGGGCTGTCTCGGAAGCCACCAGATTGCCCTCACGATTTCCACAGTGAACCTGGGCGCGCCCTACTTTCCTCGTGCCGGTGGTTAAACCGGAGGTGCGATCGTCGAACAAATCATTTCCTGTAGACTTGGATTTCCCGTATAGTGTGACCAGAGAGGGGATGGAGTCCCCCGAATAACCGCCCTGGTCGGGCTGATGACTCCTACGCCACGTGTCGTGGCTGTGGAGTGGTCACCGATCAGGTGACAACCGCTGCAAGCGGTTTGTTTGTGCCGGGACGATGGCCTGGCACGGTTCATCAAGGAGGACTCCCTATGGAACAGCTGTTTACGATCGCCTCTCTCTGGCTGGCGCTCGCCGTCGTTTCTGCTCTGATCGCCTACCACATTCGCATCTCCATTGCCCTGGTCGAAATCTGTGTGGGAGTAGCCACTGCCGCCGTTCTTGCGTGGTTTGGTTACGCCGATCTCCTCAGCGCCACCCAGGAATGGGTTCGCTTTCTGGCTGCCACCGGAGCGGTCTTCCTGACGTTTCTCGCAGGGGCTGAACTCGACCCCGATGTGCTCCGCACGAAATTGAGGGAGGTCACGGTGATCGGGATGGTCAGCTTTGCCGCGCCGTTTCTCGGCTGCGCCGCGGTCGCCTACTATCTACTCGCGTGGAGTGCCCAGGCGAGCTGGCTCTGCGGCGTCGCGCTGTCTACGACATCCATGGCCGTGGTGTATGCGGTCATGTTGGAAACCGGATTCAACAAGACTGACTTTGGAAAGGGCATCTTGGGCGCCTGTTTCATTACTGATCTGGGAACGGTCATTGCCCTAGGCCTGTTATTTTCGCCCTTCACTTATAAGACTGTGGTGTTCATTGTCGCCACCTCTGTCGTGTTGGGGTCGCTCTCCACCGTCACCCATTGGATCACCACGGTGTATGCGCACCGGACTGCTGCGATCCGGACGAAATGGATCATGCTCGTCCTGTTCGGGTTAGGCGCGCTGGCCTTGTGGTCCGGCAGCGAGGCGGTCCTTCCCGCCTACATTGCAGGCATGGTGTTAGCGGGCAGCGCGGCGAGAGATGCCCATTGGATTCGAAGGCTGCGGACATTGACCGTCGGATTTCTCACGCCCTTCTATTTTCTTCGAGCCGGTACGCTGGTGTCGTTGCCGGCGTTGTTGGCGGCCCCACTCGTCTTCGTCACTCTCCTGGGTGGGAAGGTACTCTCGAAAATTTTCGGCCTCTATCCCGTCATCGCACTCTTTCGACGCGATCGAAATGAGCGCTGGTATTACACCCTCATGATGTCGACAGGGCTCACGTTCGGCACAATCTCGTCCCTCTTCGGCCTCTCGCACGACATTGTGACTCAGGAGCAGTATTCCTTTTTGGTGGCGGCGGTCATCGCGAGCGCGGTGGTGCCGACGGTGATCGCAGGGGTCGCGTTTCTCCCCCGGCATCTCTTGCCAGAGCCGGACCGGCATTTGCGAGCCACGCCGCGCGTCAACGGTTTGAGCGAGGAAGGGTGAGGTGGTGCTGTACGATCATGAGCCTCCCCCCGTAGCCCTTAGATCATTCTCCATGTGCTTGAGCAACGGACGAGCCACGCGTGTCGGGACAGGATTTGGGGGGAAAGGTCGCAAAAGTTGGCGCGCATGCGGTCGCACTCAGCGAATTGCCGGGATGGAATTCTTTGATGCGATGGTGTTGATGGATCAGGAACCCGTGAAGCGCGAGACATGCGAGAAAAGCGCGACATGGACAGATTGGGTTCCCACCTCGTTTGGCCCGTCTCACTCGTCCTGCCTGTCTCGCTCGGCTATCCTGCGTATTGTTCTCCCATTGTCCAAGCCGTGCGGATCAGTGAAGCTCTGGCGAGCCACAAAAGTGTTTCCCCATACTGCTAGGACAATATCGATTTTCGTGAACCCTATGACATGGGCCAGATTCTATGACCCCGTTGGCTGTTCGGGGCAATCGATGAGATAGCGAGGTAGCGCGGGCAGATCGGTGGCAATCTGTTGGGCCTGGCAGGGGGGAATATCTTCCTTCAGTCGCTTCAGGAGTCTGAGGACCTTCATGCTGGGAGGCACCTCGCATATCCATAGATGCGTGCCGGACTCCAGTTCTTCGATGTGCCGTTGCACGCGAAACCCTGGATGCTCCATGAAATACGCAGATAAGAATCCTCCGATGGCCTGGACCACCCAGGGGTGCGCGGTGGTATAGCGGTAGCTGACCCGAAGCTCAACCACCTGTACGGGCTCTTGTTCATCCATCGTTATATGGGAGTATAGTCTGTTTCAGATGCTGAAACTCCGAATATCTTGTACCTGCCACGGCCTGCTTGACCAGCTCCTTATCTGCGTGTAGGGTCCCGTGATGCGTTTGGCGTGCGCGCGGTACTGGCGCGACGAGCGAGAAAAGTGAGATGTGCCTCACGATACAATATCAGTAGAATACATTTGAAGATTGCAATTATCGGCGGAGGACCGGCTGGGCTCATGGCCGCGGAGGCGGCGAGTGCCGCCGGCGCACAGGTCGATCTCTATGACGCCATGGCGTCGGTCGGCCGCAAATTCCTCCTGGCCGGGAAAGGCGGCCTGAATCTCACACACTCTGAACCGTTTGAGAAATTTCTCTCACGCTATGGGGCACGGCGCGCGCAGATCGCGCCGCTGCTTGCGTCGTTCGGGCCTGACGCGCTGAGGACCTGGGCCCGTAGACTCGGCATCGAAACATTTGTGGGCTCTTCCGGGCGCGTGTTCCCCACCGATCTCAAGGCCGCGCCGTTGCTGCGCGCCTGGCTCCGCCAGTTGCGCCAGGCCGGCGTGGGATTCCACATGCGTCATCGGTGGTCCGGCTGGGACGAGCAGGGGACGCTCCGCTTTGCCACGCCGCAGGAGACTCATTCTGTTCGGGCCGATGCGGCGGTGCTGGCTTTGGGTGGGGGTAGTTGGCCCAAGCTCGGCTCCGATGCTTCGTGGGTGCCGCTGCTGACAGGACGCGGACTTCACATTGCGCCATTGCAGCCGGCGAACTGTGGCTTCGACGTAGGCTGGAGCGAGCATTTTCGGGCAAAGTTTGCCGGGCAGCCGGTCAAGTCAGTGGCTATTGTTATGCGGAGTAATACCGGTACAGAGTCCTGGCATCCTGGGGAATTCGTGATCACGGAAACTGGTGTGGAAGGCGGTGTGATATATGCGGTGTCCGCCTCCCTTCGCGGCGAGATTCTGGCGAAGGGAGTGGCGACCTTGCGCCTCGACCTGACGCCTGACCGAGATATGCCGCGCCTGACTCACGATCTATCTAGGCCGCGCGGCAAACGTACGATGGCGACGCATCTTCAGCGGCAGGCACATATCGAAGGCGTGAAAGCAGGGCTGCTTCGTGAAGTGGTTTCGAAAGTGGACTTCGCAGACCCGGCTCGTCTAGCTGCCGCAATCAAGGCGTTGCCGTTGCGACTCGTCGCACCGCGGCCGCTGGAGGAAGCGATCAGTACGGCTGGTGGAGTTCCATTCGAAGCGCTCGACGAACGCTTGATGGTCCGTACGCTGCCGGGCATCTTCTGTGCGGGAGAAATGTTGGATTGGGAGGCGCCGACCGGAGGCTACCTGCTGACGGCCTGCTTCGCCACTGGTCAAGCGGCGGGTGCTGGGGCAGCAGCATGGCTTAAAGAAAGTGGAAGACGTGAGGCGTAGCTCGTTGGGGATAAGAGCGTATGGCTAATGGCTTATAGCTGATGGCAGGGAACAGGAGCTGATAGCGAATGGCTAATAGGGGATGGCACGAACAAAGAAATTCCTGTCTTTTCTGCACATGCTATCGGCCATAAGCTATACGCCATATGCTCTTTTCTTCGGAAGAGAGACGGCGGCGTCAGGAAGGTTCTAACTGTCGCTGAGAAATCTATTGGGGAGTGGCAACCAGTCCGTTAACGGCTCCGATGGCGCGATACTTCTGGTCACGTTGAGTCAGCAACTGAGGGAGAGAGAGGTCGGTGAGCTGGGAGAGTTGGTTGCTGAGGGTTTTGGCGACTCGCTCGGTGATGGCATTGAGGTCCCGATGGGCGCCGCCGAGCGGTTCCGGAATCATTTCATCGACGATATGGAGGTCGACCAGGTCTTTCGCCGTCATCTTCAAGGCGGCAGCGGCATCGGGAACTTTAGTGGGATCGTCCCACAGGATGGCGGCGCAGCCTTCCGGCGAAATCACCGAATAGACACCATGCTCCAACATGAGGACGCGATCTGAAACGCCTAATGCGAGTGCCCCGCCGCTGCCGCCTTCACCGATGACGATAGAAACAATCGGGACTGCAAGCCGGGACATCACAAACAAATTGCGGGCAATGGCTTCAGCCTGGCCGCGCTCCTCCGCGCCGATGCCAGGGTAAGCGCCCGGTGTGTCGATAAAGGTCACGATCGGGCGCCCAAACTTCTCGGCCATCCTCATGAGGCGCAGGGCTTTTCGATAGCCTTCGGGGTTCGGCATTCCAAAGTTCCGTTGCATCCGTTCTTTGAGGGTCTTCCCTTTTTGATGGCCAATGACCATGATCGATCGGTCGTTGAATCTAGCGAAGCCTCCGACGATGGCACGATCGTCGCCAAACGAGCGGTCCCCATGGAACTCAAGAAAGTCTCTGAATAGATAACCGATGTAATCGAGGGTGCTGGGTCGTTGGGGATGCCGGGCGAGTTGCGTTCGCTGCCAGGGAGTCAGTTTGCTGTAGAGCGCTTGTTCGACCTGGGCCAGCTTCATCCGCAGTTTGCGGATCTCGTCCTGGGGGGTCGATTTCCCGGTAGGAGCGGCCGCGAGTTTTTCGATCTTTTCTTCGATCTCGCGGATCGGCTTTTCAAACTCGAGGTAATCGCGCATAGGGCGTCTAACAGGCTACATGTCGTGGTCTGTCTGGTCCATCTGGTCTGTTTTGTTTATCTGATTGATTTGGTTCATCTAGTTAGTTTCGTTCAACCAAACACACGAGACAGACCGAATAGACCAGACAGACGAGATAGACCAAATGAACAAGACGAACTGAGCGGTCAGGA
>JBGPVY010000127.1:0-8008 GCA_041491905.1 Nitrospiraceae bacterium
GCGGCAATCCTGGTCGTATCCCGCAACCCGCCACCCGAGTGGCTTGCCAGATCGAGGGAGGGAATTTGTTGATCGCGAATCTCAGCCAGGGCATTGATCAAGGCAAAGGCCGCCACATGAGGCAAATGGCTCACCGCCCCAAGAATCTTGTCATGCAGATGGGCATCCATCGTAAGAACCGCCGAGCCGGTTTCCTGCCACATCGTTCGGACCTGCTCAAGCGCATGCGGATCCGTCGTTTTCGTCGGAGTGATGATGCAGCGCGCCCCCATAAAGAGCTGATCCGACCCGGCAACCACGCCGGTCTTTTCCTTGCCGGCAATGGGATGGGCCCCGACAAAATGGACACCGGCCGGCATGGCTCGTTCAGCCTGTTCCACCAGCAGACCCTTCACGCTTCCGACATCGGTCACAATCGCGCCTCTTTTCAAGTAGGACGCCCACTCCGTCAGATGCCGGTCATACGTGCCGACCGGCGTGGCCAACACAACCAGGTCGGCATTCCTCACTCCGTCTTTGGGGTCGACGACGTAACGGTCGATCGCGCCCAGCTCGACCGCAGTTTTCAAGTTTTCGACACGCCGCCCAACCCCGATGACTCTTGCCGCCAACCCCTTTCGACGGAGAATCATGCCGAGTGATCCGCCGATCAGCCCGACTCCGATAATCGTGACCTGGGTGAAATGCAGCGCCATTCTTCAAACTGGCCGAGGCCGAGCCTCAATCCTGAGTCCTTCAAGCACAGTTCTTCTGATTACATTTCCCGACCGACCGCCACCGCAATCTTTCGCATGTCCTGCATCAGTTCCTTGAACTTGCTCGGCTTAATGGATTCTTCACCGTCGCACAGCGCACATTCCGGGTTCGAATGGACTTCGATCAGAATGCCATCCGCCCCCGCAGCCACTGCAGCTTTCGACATCGGCGCCACCAGATTCCACTTGCCGGTGGCATGGCTGGGATCGACGATGACGGGCAAATGCGAAAGTTCTTTTAAAGTCGGAACCGCAGCAAGATCGAGCGTATTGCGATATTGCGTCTCGAAGGTCCTAATCCCCCGTTCGCACAACATGACGTTCTGATTCCCGCGCGACATGATGTATTCTGCCGACAGGAGGAATTCCTTGATTGTAGCCGAAAGTCCCCGCTTCAACAGCACCGGCTTGTCGTAGGCCCCAACCTCCTTGAGGAGTTCAAAATTCTGCATGTTGCGCGTGCCAATCTGGATAATGTCGGCTTTTTCGAGAAACAATTCGATGTCGCGGGTATCCATAATCTCGCTGACCACCGGCAACCCGGTTTGTTTCTTCGCCTCAACCAGATAGTCCAATCCTTCACGCCCTAACCCCTGAAAAGAATAGGGCGAGGTGCGTGGCTTGTAGGCGCCGCCGCGCAAAATACTCGCTCCGGACGCCTTGACCTCGTGGGCAATGCCGACCGTTATTTCGAGCCGCTCCACCGCGCAGGGTCCCGCCATGATGACCAGCTTGTTGCCGCCGATTTTCACGCCGCTCACATCGATAATCGTGCCATCACGCTTAAACTCCCGGCTGACAAGTTTCCAGGGTGCGAGAATCGGCAACACACTTTCAACGCCTGGCAAGGCTGTGAGCGGCTGGTTATGCAGGATCCGATCGTCGCCGATGACTCCAATAATCGTCCGTTCCTGACCGGTCGTGAGTTGCGACTTCAGTCCCAACTCGCGAAGCCGATCGATAATGTGGTCGACTTCCCGTTCGCTTGCTTCTGGTTTTAATACAATGATCATGTTGCCCTCACCATGCACTCAATGCGGATGGATCACCCGCTTGAGCGCAGCCAAAAATTCCCTGTTTTCTTCTTCCAGGCCGATGGTCACTCGAACCATACGCCCCTCGATGTGGCGAACGATGATGCCCTCCCTCAGCATGGCCTCAAACACCGCGCGGCCGTCTCGTCCAACATCGACATATACAAAATTTGCTTCGCTCGGGATCGGCGTAAACCCGAGCGCGGTCAATCCCTTGACCATCTGCTCCATCCCAGCTCCATTCACCGCTCGACTCCGCGCCACATGTTCGTCGTCACCGAGGGCGGCGAGCGCGGCGCGCTGCGCCAGGCTGTTGGCGTTGAAGGGAGGGCGGACTCGGTTCAAGATACTGGTGATCTCCGCTGTCGTCACGCCATACCCGATTCGCAATCCAGCGAGGCCATAGATTTTCGAAAATGTCCGGAGCACGATCACGTTCCGCCCCTGCTTCACATAGGCCATAGAATCCGGAAACTGCGGATCCCGGACGTACTCGAAATAGGCTTCGTCGAACACCACGACGACATGCGCCGGTATGCGCGAGAGCAGAAATTCGACCTCATCGGCTGGCACGATCGTTCCGGTTGGATTATTGGGGTTACAGAGGAACAGGAGCCGTGTCCGGTCGGTGATGGCATCCGCCATCGCATGAAGATCATGCCGCCATTGCTTCAATGGGACGACGATAGGCTTTCCGTGGGCTGCCGTGACCTCCATTTTGTAAATGACGAAGGTCTGATCGGCCATGACCGCTTCATCGCCTGGGGCCAACATTGTACGGGCAAGCAGGCCCAAGATTTCATCCGATCCATTCCCGAGAATGACCTGATCCGGGGTCATCTTCCAACGATCCGCCAGGGCTTCGCGCAGGCGAAACGCGCCGCCATCGGGATAGCGATGCAGGGTCGCGGTTCCCTCGCTCAACGCGGCGAGCGCCTTCGGGGAGGAGCCTAAAGGATTCTCGTTGGACGCCAGTTTAATGACGCGTGCGAGACCTAGTTCCCGTTGAAGTTCCTCAATCGGCTTCCCGGGAACATAGGGACTCAACGAGGCGATATCTGGATGGAGCTTCAGTGGCATGGCATCAACTGTGGGCCGGATAGGATCCGAGGACTTTCATGAAAAGACAGCGGCCAGTGATTTCTTCGATGGCTTTCTTGACCCGCTCCTCCTCAATATGCCCTTCGATATCGACGAAGAAAATGTACTCCCAGGCTTTTCGCCTGGAAGGACGCGATTCAATCTTGGTCATGCTCAGGCCATGAGAGGCAAAAGGCCGGAGGAGATCGTACAGGGCACCGACTTTGTCTTTCACCGAAAGCATCAAGGAGGTCTTATCTTTTCCCGTACGCTCGGGCGGCTTCTGAGACAATATGAGAAATCGGGTCATATTGTTCATATTATCTTCGATGCGGGCCTTGATGACCTTCAAGCCGTACAGCTGGGCCGCCAACTCCGACGCAATGGCGGCGACTAAAGGATTTTCCATGCACAGTTCCGCGGCACGTGCCGTGCTCGCCATCTCCGACAAGGGCACATTGGGTAAGTTGGTTTCCAACCAATTTCGGCATTGGGCAATGGCATGGGGATGAGAGTGGATGTTTTTCACTTCTTCCATCACGCCAGACTTCGACATCAAATGATGGGATACCTCCTGGAGAATTTCGCCATAGATCAGGAGATTGGAATCAATGAACATATCGAGCGTGTGTGTGACCACACCTTCTGTCGTGTTCTCGATCGGGACCACGCCAAAATTGGCTCGCCCCCGCTCGACTTCACTGAATACGTCCTTGATGCTATTGACCGGAATATATTGGGCGGACGACCCGAATTTCTGCATGCAGGCCATATGCGTAAACGTCGCTCTGGGACCAAGATAGGCCACCTTCTGAGGGCCCTCGAGAGAGAGGGAAGCGGACATGATTTCTCGATAGACTGGCCGAATCGCCTCGGATGGAAATGGCCCGGAGTTCTGTTGTATGAGGCGCTCGATTATCGCCGCCTCCCGCGCCGGGGTATGGAGATTGGCATCCGCATCCTGCTTTTTCTTGAGTTTGCCGATCTCGACGACGCTTTTGGACCGTTCATTCAGCAAGCTCAAAATCTCGTCATCAATGCGATCGATCTCTTTCCGGTACTCGGAAAAGTCTCCGGACATAGCTACCCCCACTTCCCACCCCAGGAAGGCGGTCACCCAGTCCATCGGCTGGAATGGCACAAGCTAAGTTGGAAATGATACAGGAACCATTCCTGGCAATGCAAGGAGACCCTCGACGTTTCACGAGCTTGCGTGACGATCCCCGTCCGTTCAAGTCTGCTATCAGAAGGACTTGACAGGGGCCAGAGGCATCACGAAAAGAGGAGGGAGGTCGGCCTCTTGAAATGATCGAAGGCCAGCTTCGTGGCTTGGCGACCACGGCTGGTTCGTTCGAGGAAGCCGGCCTGAATCAGATAGGGCTCATGGACATCTTCGAGGGTGCCCTTGTCTTCCTGGACTGCGGCCGCCAGGGATTCCACCCCGACTGGTCCTCCAGCAAACTTGTCGATGACGGTCAAAAGAATCTGACGATCCATCTCATCAAACCCCGCCGTATCGACACCCAGCCATGCGAGCGCGTCCTGGGCTACAGTCTGGGTAACTCGTCCCGCCGCCTTGACCTGGGCATAGTCGCGCACCCGTTTGATAAGCCGGTTGACGATGCGAGGGGTTCCTCGAGCACGACCGGCAATTTCATGCGCTCCCTCGGAATCGATCGGGATCCCGAGCACCCCCGCCGAGCGTGTCACGATGGTCTGCAGCTCCGCTGGCGAGTAGAACTCCAGGCGGTGGACGAGGCCAAATCGGTCCCGGAGTGGAGAGGTCAGAGCGCCGGCCCTGGTTGTGGCCCCCACTAGCGTAAACCGGGGGAGATCCAATTTCACCGTTCTGGCTGCAGGCCCCTGGCCGATCACGAGATCGAGCTGATAATCCTCCATCGCTGGATAGAGCGCCTCTTCGACAGAGGCAGGGAGTCGGTGAATCTCGTCGATGAACAGGACATCGTGCTCTTGGAGGTTCGTCAGGATGGCGGCCAAATCGCCAGCATGGGCCAAAACGAGACCGGAGGTCGAGCGGAGCGCAGCCCCCATCTCACGAGCAATGATGTGGGCAATGGTGGTCTTCCCCAACCCAGGGGGACCATAAAAGATCGTGTGATCGAGCGCTTCGTTCCGCTGCTTCGCCGCCTCGATACAGATCCGCAGGGATTCTTTCATCCGCTCCTGGCCAACGTACTCCTCCAATGTCTGCGGACGCAGCACCATCTCGATATTTCGCTCTTCGTCCGTGATCTGCGTGCTGACAACTCGCTCGGCCATCGTGAAGGGGCCTCTCTCGCTGTGGACTTATTTCTTCTCTGGCGTTGGGAGGTACTTGGGTGGAGGCGGCAAGGCGCCCTGCCCGGGCGTTGCTGTACTACCGCAGTCCGGTGGGCAGGTCTTACCGCCTTGGGTCGGATCCGGAAGGTTCAGATCCATTTTCTCTAACTGACATTGCGTGACCCGCCCCCCATCCTGACTTCCGCAGCGAGCCGGCACAGACGAGTTGCCGATTTCACGATAGCCCTCGGGACAGGACCCGCAGACGGACAACAGATTAGCCCCCAGTGGGGCACACTGAACGAGTGTGGGATCGCCGTCCTTGCAAATTTCTTTGGACTCGGTCACGCCCGTGGTCGCATAGCCTTCAGGACATTTGCCGCAGGTCTTGCGAAGGCTTTTGGGCTCGCTCGACTCTTCGGCTTGCACGGACATGGCCCCCAGCCCCAATAGGAGCACCACAAATCCGATGGACAATTGAGTCTGGGCTATTCGTTGAATCGATCTCGTCATCATCCTTACCCCCTTGCAAGTTCCTTTAGGGATTCACGAATCATGTCTTTGAGCACGATGGACTCAGCATTGGATTTCTTCACCAGTTTCAGCGCTTCTTTGGCATCTTGTGGACGATAGCCCAAATTCACGAGCGCCGACAGCGCGTCGTCGAAGGTCGTATCTTCTCCCTGCCTGGGAGACTCACTTGCAGATGCGAAACCAAGATACAGTTTTTCGACTTTATCCTTGAGCTCCAACACGAGACGGCTGGCCGACTTGTGTCCGATCCCTGGAACAGTCGTCAGCTTCTCAACGTCTCCCGACTGAATTGCTGAGACCAGGTCGGACACCGGAAGAGCCGACAAGACACTGAGAGCCAGTTTGGGCCCGACGCCGGACACACTGGTCAGCAGCACGAATGCATCTTTTTCCTGCGACGTCAGAAAACCGAAGAGCTGAATCGCGTCTTCGCGAACATGGGTGTGAACGCTCAGCGAGGTACTTTCGCTGAGATTGGGCAACCCATAGTAGGTGCTGAGAGGAATAAAAACTTCGTATCCGACCCCGTGCACGTCGAGGACCAGATAGGTCGGCGCCTTGAAGGCCAATCGGCCTGTCAGTGAGGCGATCATACTCTATGAGGCAACAAGGAATGGTGAGTGCGGAACGTTGAGCGAATGAGAAAGATATTGAGTTCTCCGTTCATCGTTCGGCATTCCGCGCTGTTGTTCATCCAGCGGCAGCCACTTTCTCCATCACCTCGTCGGAAATATCAAAATTCGCGTGAATTTTCTGCACGTCGTCATGCTCGTCCAAGACTTCCATCAACTTGAGCATTTGTTCGGCTGCCTTTTCCTCTAGCCTGATCGTGTTCTGCGGAACAGAGGTGACCTCCGCAAGCACGGTGTCGATCTTTGCATCGGCGAGGGCCTTCTTCACTGCCTCAAAGTGGTGCGGATCCGTGATGACCTCAAAACTTTTCTCGCCCACCTTCACATCCTCCGCTCCTGCATCGAGCGCGAGGGACAGCAGCGTATCTTCATCGACTGTGCGCTTCTCAATCGTGAGCAGTCCCTTCTTGTGAAACTGCCAGGAGACAGCGCCGGCTTCCGCCATGTTGCCGTGATTCTTCGTGAGGAGATTGCGCAGCTCGGCGACGGTGCGATTGCGGTTATCGCTCGTGATTTCCATCAATAGGCCGGTCCCGCCGGGCCCGTACGCTTCCAAACTGAACTCCTCATAGACCAAACCGGGCAATTCTCCCGTGCCGCGCTGAATGGCTTTTTTTAGCGTGTCGCCAGGCATGTTGGCCTCTTTTGCCTTCAAGATGGCCAGCCGGAGCCGCGGATTACCATCCGGGTCGGCGCCTGAGCGAGCCGCAATCGCCACCTCGCGGATAATTCTGGTGAAGATCTTCCCACGCTTGGCGTCCTGGGCCCCTTTGTGCCGTTTAACCGTCGCCCAATGGCTATGTCCACCCATGCTCACTCCATGCTGCCGGACTCAGGAAAGCCGACGGCGCAATAACACCATATCACTCGCTGAGTTCGCGTACTCGTAGCACAGGGTTTGGAAAGGTGTCAATTATGCCGGAGGGTGTACCGCGACAGGATCAATTACTCGGAATACATCAGCAACTGGATCCCGATGAGCCCAATCAGGCCAGCCCAGAGCCACTCCCATGTGGGAGACCGCATGTCCGAGGAGGGGACTGGGCATAGAGCGGAGCTGCGCTGACGAACATCGTCGTACAGAAAACAGCCAGGACGATCGACGCCCACACTCTTGCTGCCTGAAGTTCTGCCCACGATGGAAGTGGTCGCTGTAATTGAAAGGCCCATCCAGAAAACTGGATAGGCCTTTGTTGGCACGCTCGCACGGGTCCAATCCTTACATGAACTTCATAAACTTATCTTTCGCGTCATCCATCACTTGAGCCGTAATGGTCGCCATCCCGCGCTCCTTCGCCACCCGCTCAACCTCTTTGCGGGCCATGGGACGGATGAAGTCGGGAATATTCTCAAGCCGCTTCTCAGCCTCAGGCGTCCAGGTCATCCCGTTGCTCGATTCGCTCTTGGAATCGTCCATCACTTGCAACGTGATCGTCTGATACCTCTGTTTGCGAGCAAAGGCCTCCACACTGCTCTGCACCATCGGCTTCACAAATGAGGGGAGGCGATCGAGTTTCTCCTTCGCATCGGCCGACCAGGCAAACTCTGTAGTCGCCGCTCCAGTATTGCCGGGCCTACCGCCCGAGGTGAGTCCCATTTCAGCCACCATCGCGGAGAAGGGGCAGCCGCTGCTGGACTTCTCTCCGGGCGTGGCGGTTGTTACGGCCGTGACCGAAGCCGCCGATTGGCTACC
>JBGPVY010000161.1:0-6819 GCA_041491905.1 Nitrospiraceae bacterium
CAAGGAGAAAGATCTCAAGGGTACTATGGGGATCGGCCACACGCGATGGGCGACGCACGGGAAGCCCTCGGAGCAAAACGCCCACCCGCACCGCTCGAAAGGCTGCGTGCTCGTGCACAACGGCATCATCGAAAACTATCAATCGCTGAAACAGCAATTGGAGAAAGAGGGCTACAAGTTTCATTCGGAAACGGACACGGAAGTCGTGGCGCATCTGATCGATAAATATCTCCAGCAGGGCATGAAGCTGACCGAGGCAGTGCGAGCCGCCACGAAGGATGTGCGAGGGAGTTATGCGCTCGCCGTCATTTCGGAGCGGGAACCGGGGACGATGATTGCGGCGCGCTCCGGATGCCCGCTGGTCGTGGGCACAACCGCCAAGGCGTCCTTTGTCGCGTCCGACGTCATGGCCATGCTCGCCCATACCCGTGACGTGACCTACCTCGAAGAGGGCGATGTGGTGGTCATGACCGGGACTGATATCCATTTCACCGATATCGAGGGACGCCCTGTAAAACGGAAATTAACGAAGATCACCTGGGATGCCTCCGCGGCGGAAAAGAGCGGATTCCCGCATTTCATGCTGAAGGAGATTCACGAACAGCCGCAGACGATCCTCGACACGATGCGCGGGCGCTATTCCTACGAGACCGGCGAGGCGGATCTGCCGGATATCGGATTGACGCCGAAAGAGTTTGCCGCCGTCGGACGGATCTGGATCGTTGCTTGTGGCACCTCGTGGCACGCGGGGCTGGTGGGGAAGTATCTACTGGAGGAGATGGCCCGTACGCCGGTCCAGGTCGATATCAGTAGTGAATTCCGTTACCGCGATCCGCTGGTCGGGAAAGACGATCTCTTTATCACGATCTCGCAGTCCGGCGAGACGGCGGACACGTTGGCCGCCGCGCGTGAAGCGAAGGAAAAAGGAGCGCGTGTCGTCTCGATCGTGAACGTGGTGGGCAGCACCCTGGCCCGTGAATCAGACGGCGTCCTCTACACGCATTGTGGGCCTGAAATCAGCGTCGCTTCGACCAAAGCCTTCACCGCGCAGCTCACGGCGCTCTACATGCTGGCGTTACATCTGGGCCGCGTGCGCGGAACCCTGTCTGTCGCGGACGGCAAGGCCTGGCTCGATCGCCTCGTCCGCCTTCCGGTATTGGTTGAGCGGGTGCTCGGCCGCGAGGCGGAGATTGTCGCGATTGCCAAGCGGTATTACAAGAAGCGGAACTTTCTGTTCTTCGGTCGCGGCATCAACTATCCGATCGCGCTCGAAGGAGCATTGAAGCTGAAAGAGGTTTCCTATATCCATGCCGAAGGCTATGCCGCGGGAGAGATGAAGCACGGCCCGATCGCGCTCATCGATAAGGACATGCCGGTGGTCGTGTTGGCACCGAGGGACCGGTTGTACGAAAAGACCGTGAGCAATCTGATGGAAGTGAAAGCCCGGCGCGCGCCGGTCATCGCGTTCGTGGCGGAAGGCGAGCGGGAGTTGGGAAAGATCGCCGATGCGGTGTTTACGATTCCCGACACACATCCACTGCTTTCGCCGATTTTGTTTACAATTCCACTGCAGTTCTTGGCGTATCATATTGCAGTGATGCGCGGTGCGGATGTGGATCAGCCGAGGAACTTGGCCAAGAGCGTCACGGTGGAGTAGCCAGGGATGGTTTGTCTGGTTTATTTGTAAATTGGAAATAAAGTTCTTGCCGGATTCCCTCAACTGTCCATTCTGAATCGGCCGTGCCCGTCCACAATACAGGCTGTCCTCGCAGGCACATCGGTACCGATACCCGTAAATACAAGGACTTCTGGTGCTGGTCTGTGAGAACTGTCTTTCGTTGGACAGCGCCATTCAAGTAAAAACTCTATTCTCCTTCGCCGAATACCCTGTAGCTTCCGGCCTTCGTAGCCGAAGTGGCTACGAAGGCGGAGTAGGCTGATGCGGGGAGCTTCATTTTCCGTGGGCATGAGGAGTTGCGCTATTTGTTTAGCAGCAATCGTTCGAGATTCTCGATGATTCGCTCTGCCGCCTTGCCATCCCATTTCGGAGGAATCGCACCTTTTTTCCACTGCCCTGCCATCAATCGCGCCAGCGCCGGCGGCAGCTTGCTCGGATCAGTTCCAATCAGTTCGTTGGTACCAATCGTCACGGTCTCGGGGCGCTCCGTGTTGTCGCGCAGCGTGAGGCACGGCACGCCCAGCACGGTGGTCTCCTCGGTGATGCCACCTGAATCGGTAATTACGCCACGGGCATGCTTCACCAGGTAGTTGAATTCTAAGTAGCCGAGCGGATCGACATAATTCAGTTGCGGCGTCTTGCTATCGAGATCGCGCAGGCTCTTGGCGGTGCGCGGATGTACGGGAAACACCACCGGCAAGCCGCGCGTGCCTTCGACAATGGCATGCAGCAGCCGTAGTAACTGATGTTCCCCATCTACATTTGCCGGGCGATGCAGGGTGACGACGAAGTAGTTGTTTGGTTTGAGCTTCAGCGATTCCCAACAGGCTGGCGGACGCAGACGTGGCAGCTGCTTGAGGAGGGTGTCAATCATCGTATTGCCGACGAAGAAGATGCGATCGTCAGTGACACCGGCGCGGCGCAGATTGTCGTTGGCGGTTTCGCTGGTAGTGAAAAACCAGTTCGTGATGGAGTCGGTCACGACCCGGTTGATTTCTTCCGGCATGGTCCAATCGCCGGAGCGGATTCCACCTTCCACATGCGCCACCGGCACGCCCAGCTTCCGAGCGGCGATGGAACAGGCCATGGTCGAGGTCACGTCCCCGACGACCAAGCACAGGTCACTCTTCTCTTTCAGCAGCACCTTTTCATAGTTCACCATGATGGCGGCGGTCTGTTCAGCCTGGGTGCCCGAGCCTACTTCCAGATTGATGTCCGGATCCGGGATGCCGAGCTCCTCGAAGAAGCTCCCGGACATGGCGCGGTCGTAATGTTGGCCCGTATGGATCAAACGAAAACGCAATGAACCGCCCCGCGTTTCGGCCGCGTTCAGCGCGTCGATGATTGGCGCAATCTTCATGAAATTGGGCCGCGCCCCAGCGATCAGATCAATCCGCTTCATGGTTTGGCCCCGATCAGCATGAATACACCCTGGATGGCGCGCTGGTCCACTTGAAGGGAAACAGCAGTATGAGGTTATGGCCAGTCTAGGACTGGGGGATGCGCGGCCTGTTGGAGAAAAATTTAGCTGATTCGTTCGTATTCCACAACTGAGAAACGTTTTCAGCGTTATTCCCCATATCGCAGAAGGCCCTGCCACATCTGTAACGCCTATTTTGCCCACGGACTGTCCCCTTGTACATGACGGTTGTCGGTGTGCATCCGTCTCGTGTCAAACGATAATTCAGCAGGAGCTCGCCGCGTGGCAGGCACGTGGTGTTCCTTACGATGAGCCCCCGACACGCTGGGAGGGACCGCTCGTCTGGTCGTCGTGGGATTCAGTCTGGATTCTCGCTCGAATTTCCCTGGAATTTCTATAGGTTCCGTGATATTCTGACCCTAAACATGTCACGGGGAAACGATACTTTTCCCGCGGATGAGATCGATGAATCGATGTAGGTAAACAAGTCGTTTATCGAGGACAGAGTGCGTGCGTACAATATCAATGACTTCGGGTGACGCTAGGTAGGAACTGTATCTTCTGAGCACGTCGTTCTCGGTCGTCCGTCTCCCTGCGACGTACCCCCCGGTGACAGAGCTGTCGTTGGCCGCTCGGGGTGGGCGGGTGGAAAGGGAATGCGCCTCAGTCGCCGGACTCCCTGCGGCCTTGCTGGAAGACCATTTTGAACATCCTCGAACAGAGGGAAGGAAAAGGAAAGAGAAACGTGGAGATAACGAAACAGGAAGTTGAGAAGGTCGCGAAGCTGGCGCGGCTGGAGTTGACGGATATCGAGAAGGCGGCGTTTGCGAAACAGTTGAGCCAGATCCTTACGCATGTGGAGACATTGAAACAGTACGACACCACAGGCGTCGAACCGACGGCGACAGTGCTGGGGCAAGTCAATGTGTTTCGTCCCGACGTTGCGCGGCCGTCCCTGCCCGTCGAGCGCGCGGTGGCCAATGCGCCGGAGTCGGCCGACGGGTTCTTTGTGGTTCCAAAAATTATTGAAGATCGGCAACCCCTTTAAACGAGGTTCGAATGTTCAGGCAAATGTTGCGGTCGAAAATTCATCGGGCCACGGTGACTGAGTCCTGCCTCGACTACGAAGGCAGTCTGACGATCGACGAGGATCTGATGGAAGCAGCGGGGATTTTGCCCTATGAGGCGATCGTCTGTTCCAATCTAAATAACGGCGAGCGCTTCATGACCTATGCCATGGCGGGCAAACGCGGCGCGGGTGAGATCATCCTCAATGGGCCGACGGCGCGGAAAGGCGCGGTTCGCGATCAGATTATCATCTTCTGTTACGAGTATTACGCAGAAGAGGAAATCAAGCGGCATGTTCCCAAGATCATCCAAGTCAACGAGAAGAACCGGATTGTTTCCGGGAAGACGAAGCGCTGATGTCGATTCATAAACTCTCGCTCTACGAGCTCCATGAAAAGTTCACTGCCGGCGAAGTCACGGCCACGGAGATCGTTCGCGCCTATGGATTGCGGATCGGCCAGGTAGAGTCCAAGGTGAAGGCCTACATCACGCAGGCCAAAGATGCGGCGGTTGCGCAAGCAAGCGCGCTTGATGCCTCTTTGAAAGGGTGGCGCAAGACGTCGCCGATGATGGGCATGCCACTGGCGATCAAAGACAATATCTGTACCGAGGGAGTGCTCACGACCTGCGGGTCCCGAATGCTCGGGAACTTCGTTCCGCCATACGATGCGACCGTAATTGCCAAGCTGCGTGCGCAGGGGTATTTGCTACTCGGGAAGACAAACCTCGATGAATTTGCGATGGGCTCATCAACCGAGCATTCCGCCGTTGGGCCCAGCCGCAATCCCTGGAATCTGCAGTGTGTGCCGGGTGGATCCAGCGGAGGATCCGCCGCGGCTGTGGCGGCCGACGAATGTGCCGCGGCGTTGGGGTCTGATACCGGCGGGTCGATCCGTCAGCCTGCGGCGTTCTGTGGGGTGGTGGGTCTCAAGCCGACCTATGGGCGGGTCTCTCGGTACGGGTTGGTCGCCTTTGCCTCCTCGCTCGATCAGATCGGGCCGATTACAAAAGATGTGACGGATGCCGCGTTCCTTCTCGGAGCCATTGCCGGTCACGATCCGTTGGATTCGACATCGGCTGATATTCCGGTGCCGGACTATCTGAAGGTGCTCAAGAAGAGAGATCTCAAGAAGCTGAAGGTCGGTGTGCCGGTCGAGTTCTTTGCGGAGGGGCTGGACCCTGAAGTGGAGCAGGTTGTGCGGGCGGCGATCCAGGAACTGAAAGCGCTCGGTGGGGAGATCAAGGAAATTCAGTTACCACGGACAGCCGCGGCTGTAGCCACCTACTATGTGATTGCCACGGCCGAAGCAAGTTCAAATCTGGCCCGATACGATGGCGTAAAGTTCGGACTTCGTGCCAAAGAGACCAAAGACCTGCTCGAATTGTATATGAAGACGCGTCAGGAAGGGTTTGGGCCTGAGGTGAAACGACGGATCATGCTGGGGACCTACGTCCTCAGTGCCGGGTATTACGACGCCTATTATGGCAAGGCGCAGGCGGTGCGAACATTGATTCGCCAAGATTTCGAGGCGGCGTTTCGAGACGTCGATCTCATCGTGACGCCCGTGACACCCACGCCGGCATTCAAGTTCGGAGCGAAGGGCGACGACCCGCTTCAGATGTATTTGTCGGATATTTTCACCATTTCGGCGAGCCTCGCCGGAGTGCCGGCGATTTCGTTACCCTGTGGATTCAGTCAGGACGGACTTCCCATCGGGTTGCAGCTGATCGGTCGCCCTTTCGAAGAGGAGACGCTCTTGAGAGCGGCCTATGCCTACGAACAGAGTACGCAATGGCGGGCGAAGAAGCCGGCTGTAAGGTAAATCGTTAATCGTTAATCGTGAAACGTGAAACGTGAGACGTAAAAGGTTGGAAACAATACGGGAGCTGACCCGCGTCTTCAGTGGCTTGCGGTTCACGTTTGACGTATAACTTGCTTTGGAGGCTTTATGACGATCGTCGAAATTGCTGCGATTCTTGTGGCTGTCGCGTTTGCGCTGCTGGTGGGCTTTCTCGTGCCCGTGCTGATTCAGGTTCGCAAGACCGTAGCGGAGTCAGAACAGCTTCTGGCCAAAATGAACAACGACCTGCCGCCGTTGATCGGCGAACTTCTGGCGGTAAGTCACAACGTGAACAATCTGACCGAACAAGCCCGCATGGGAGTCGAACATGCTGCCGTTCTCTTGCATGCAGTCGGGGAAGTGGGGGAATCGGTACAGCATGTGCACGATGTCGTGAAGGGCTCGAGCGGATCGATGTTGACCAATGTGGCAAGCGTGGTAGCCGGATTTAAAGCTGCAACCAAAGTCATGAAGGAACGGTTTCGAGAAGAAGGAGGGCATCACAATGGCGGATGATCGAGGTTCCTCATCAGCAGGGGTCTTGCTCGCATTCTTGAGCGGCGCGGCGTTAGGCGCAGTGGCGGCATTACTGCTGACTCCCCAGACCGGGCGCGAGTCGCGCGAGCAGTTGCGTGGCTATGCCCGTCGCGCAGAAGGCAATCTGCGGGATTTGGCAGGCTGCGCAGGCGAAACGTTCGAAGAGGTCGTGGGGGAGGGGAAGGAATTTGTGGATTCGAAGAAGGCGGTCCTGCGTGAGGCGTTTGACGCCGGTCGTGAGGCGATGCGACGCGAGCGTGATCGGTTACGTGGAG
>JBGPVY010000334.1:0-2520 GCA_041491905.1 Nitrospiraceae bacterium
AGGCCTGCCAGTTTGTGTTTGTCGTGAATGAAGCTGCAGTGCCAAAAGCTAGGCCCGGCTCGACATTGGGAAATTGTTGCGGATTGAATGGAAGCCATTTCTGTGTGCGCTCGATTAGATAGAGGAGCGTCATGGACACGCTGCTGAACAGAAGCATCGCCACGGCGTATTCCGTCCAGCGCATCTCGCGCTTCTCGTCGACGCCGGTCAGCCGATACACGACCCTTTCGATGGGCCGAAAGACAGGATCGAGAAACGTCTTTTCGCGGTTAAAGACTCGCGTCATGAAAACGCCTAGGGGTTTCGTCACCAGGAAGACCACGAAGAGATACAATCCAATTTGAAACCAGCCATTCGCGGTCATGAACTAGAACTCCTCCGCCTTCAAAAGGGCATACAGCAAGTACCCGAAGAGAAGCGCGCAAATCACCAGTAGTGCCGTATCGCCTGCAGTCATAGCCTCACTCCTCTTTCAAGCGTTCGCAGCCGCGAACGTAGAAAATTCCCAGTGCGAAAAACAGCGCCGTTGCTGCGATGAAAATCCCGTCTAGCATCATGGTTTTCTTCCTCCGGTTGAGCCGTTGAATACGAGTTGCTCGTCAGTGCCCGCCTCCGTATTACGGTTGAAAGTGCGAGTCGAAGGTCAAGATGACCCCTAAGATCAAGAGATTTTGGGTCGGCGTCAGGCCAACTACTCCCGGCGCCACTTCCCCGTCGCGGAAGAAGCCGCCGCCCGGTCCGCGGGATTCGTCGATCCGGTGCTCCAGCCTCACGATGGCAGTAGCCTGGCGATACGGAATGCGGTATTCCAAGGTCGTTGTGTTGGCCTTCACTGTCTGAGGGAACCCCGTCAAACGTCCATCGCGGTCCCAGTAAACTTCAGGGCGCACCGTGGCGCTCCAGTTCTTACTGAAGACCCAGTGCACCGGCAGCTGGGCGAACATCCAGAGAGCACGTGGATTCCCGGGTGCCACGACTTTTTCAGTCCCGACGTGATATTCGAATGCGGTCGTAATCCGATCGGTTTTCCATTCGGCAATGCTGTCCCAAAAGAACCGCCAGAATTCGAACCCGGTGTCCGATTGGTGCGGACCGAACAGAACTGTTTCTTTTACCGTCGTATGATCCGTCACCTTGTAGGCTAATTGACCTCCCGAGCTGGGCACGTGATTGGCATCGGCGAGGTGCCAGTAGCCGTTCACTATGAAAACCGTTCCGGTCAGCTTATTGGTGAGAGGGTAGCTCGCGTTGACGCCCATCATGAGATAAGGCGTGAAATCAGCACCCCAGGGGCGCGTATAGTTGAAGTTGTCCTTCGCGTACAACGAGTCATAGCCGATGAAACTGGAGAAGATTCCAGCCTGCACCGTTAGGCCCTTTCCTACCGGCGCTAAATACGAGATATCCGTCGGTCCAAGGTGACGCAACCACTCGGAGCCGGGAAGATTTGGCGCGGTCGCGGAGAAACCGAAAATTCTGGAATCCTGGCCACCATGGAGAGTGAATTCCATCCCCCAGCGCGACGACTCCGAAGCGGCCTTGCGCAGGTACGCGCATGCCATGTTTAGGATCGGCTCATCGACTTTGTAAGCTGTGCCTCGGCTTCGAAACAGATGGTTCGAAGGGTGCTTGAAATCGAGCAGATAAGCTGCGTCGACAAATCCGCCGTATTGCCACTCGGGGTTCGCTGGCCGCGTGGCCGCTTGGTCGGGTGGCACATTCTGGCTAGCCGCCGGATCATCCTCGGATTTCTGATCAGCCGGTAACGCGGTCTGCTCCTGAGCAGCTTGAAGAGCAGGCACATTCGACGAGGAGGTCGTGGTACCGCCCAATTCCGTAGTCTGCCCTCGCGTCACTTTCGTGTCTCCTTGAGATGCCGGAGGTGCGTCTTGCGCTTGCGCGCATGCGGCGCAGGACCACACGACCATTACAGTAAGTAATCCTGATCGGAATTTCCTCATTACTATGACTCCATTCGGCGGAATGTGTTTTCGAAGAAAAACGTTTCCGTGCGGCCTGTGTTGAATCAATGCTGATCAGGTCCCCGGGCCGCGTGTCTTGAGTTTTCGAGTGTGAATCCTGCTGAGGGGTGCCAGTCCTCCGCTTGAGATCGCGGTGAAACAGGACCAGTACGCACAACAGGAACACGAGACCGAGACTCACGAGAATTTAAAAAAGCCACATAGTCTATTGAAACTGTCCGCTTAGAACCCGCTATCGCCTCGTTTCTATTGCGGCCCTCGCATGTCTCAGCGGATCTGGGGCAGAGTGGCATGCCCGTGTTAAAGAAGTCGCGATGAAGTCGTAAGGATTTCATAAGGCTCTATACCGTTGGGGAGTGGTGTTGCTCAGAGCTGAACGACAGAGGATCCGAGAATCATTCGGAAGTCACGAGGGTTCAGGGTTGCCTGCGAGGGAGCCCTTTCAGGTCACCCGACTTTGAGGGTTTGGAGACCTTGATTGTTTTCTGGGTCTGCTGTATGTGCTTGAAAGGAATGGCGGGGACGACGGGACTCGAAC
>JBGPVY010000112.1:0-8799 GCA_041491905.1 Nitrospiraceae bacterium
AATCGTCATTGCCTCCTGTCTGTGCCGATCGGGACCAGCTCATCCAGGTGCTGATCAATCTGGTGATGAACAGTATCCATGCTATGCCTGAGGGGGGGCGGCTCAGACTGAGCCTCGCTCGTGAGGGCAGCCACGTCTGCCTCGGGGTGTCCGATACCGGGCACGGGATGCCGGAAGAGATCCGCTTGAAGGTATTCGAACCCTTTTTCACAACGAAAGATTTTGGGAAGGGAACCGGTCTAGGCCTCACGGTCGTGAAAGGTATCATCGAGGAACATGGCGGGACCATCGCTGTGGAAAGTGCAGTCGACAAGGGCACGACGTTTTGGATCCGACTCCCCCTTGACGAAGCTCAGACCGCGGCTATCTCTTAACCAACACCGGCCCCCTCTCTCAGAAATTCGATCGCCAGGCTGTTTCTCTTCTGTTGCAGATTGCGACAGAAGCGGGGTGACAGTTGGCGCAATTTTCATCAGGCCTTGGTGCGTTCCCCTCCTCCAGCCCTGCTCATTCCAAGGAAATCTCAAGCAAGTTGGCGCAGTTCTGGAATCCATCACTTCCCGCCGACGAGGGTGTCTGGCTTGCACGGGTTGTGCATCGTACTCCACGTATTCCACCAGAGAGTGAAGGGGGCCGGATGCAGAAAGGGCAGTAGATGACACAGGAAAGGAAGTCTGCTGTGGTGCTCATCGCCGAAGATGATCGGGAGATGCGGAGTCTCCTCTGCGATGAGCTGTACGATCTGGGGGTGTCCATCCGAGAAGCGGCTGATGGGGACGAGGCTTTGCGGTCGGTGCTTGATGCTCGCCCATCACTGATCCTCACGGACCTTCGGATGCCGGCCGGGGGCTTAGATTACATTTCCAGGCTCCGGACGTTTGCTCCCGGGGTGCCGATTATTCTGCTGACGTCATTTGGAGATCCTCAGACGAAAGCCGATGCCTTAGCCCTCGGCGTCGAGGCGTACTTCGATAAGCCGGTTCGCCTCAGCGAGCTCAAAGGAGCCGTTCAGCGTCTTTTAGGCCCGGCATTGGATGGGGAAATCGACTGAGACCTTGATGGTATTGACTCTTCAGCCTGTGAGAGGTGTGAGATGGCCGGATCTCAAAAAAAACGTTCTACTGTTCCTTCCTGTATTGATCCCATCCTCGCAGCTCGACTGGAAGCCATCAAGCAGTTAGCCTGCGGGTTCTCCGAGCGAGTGGCGGTGTTGGATCGCGATTTCAACGTGATCTACGCGAATGAATCCGCATGGTCTGAGGACGCATCCCGGGTGTCTGACCATTCGGCGAAGTGCTATGAGGCCTTTGCTCACCGGAACGATCCCTGTGGCACCTGTCCGGCGACGAAGATGTACGAATCGCCCGAGGTCCAGTCCGTGGCCTGTTCCTCCGGAGGGGACGGCACGGCTTGTGGGATGCATCAGGCGTTTCCGCTTGTCTCGAGCAGCGGCGAGGTCGAGTCCGTGCTGGTGTTGTTCAAGGTGCCGCCGAAGTCTGCGAAGCAGACGAGCGGTGAGCGCGTGGAGGCGAAATACGAATCGAAGCAGGGTGAGTTGATCGGTTCGAGCGCGCCGATGCGAGAAGTCCTCGACATGATCCGGCTCGTGGCGGACAGTTCCGCAACCGTGCTGATTCAGGGGGAGAGCGGCACCGGCAAGGAACTGGTGGCCAAAACGATTCACCGCACCAGCTATCGACGGGATAAACCGTTCGTCGTAGTCGATTGCGGTTCGCTGCCAGAAACGTTGTTGGAGAGTGAGTTGTTCGGCCATGTGAAGGGCGCCTTCACCGGAGCGCATACCACCAAACGTGGGCTCTTCGAAGAGGCGGATGGCGGGACGATCTTCCTGGACGAGATCGCGGACACGACCGCGACGTTTCAAGCCAAGCTGCTGCGGGTGCTTCAGGAGGGCGAGATTAAGCCGGTCGGCGGAACTCAGCCGATCAAGATCGATGCGCGGGTCATCTCGGCGACGAACAAGGATTTGTCAGAGCTGGTACAGGCCAAGACGTTTCGTCAGGATCTCTACTATCGATTGGCGGTCTTGCCGCTCTATTTGCCGCCGCTCCGGGAACGGCGTGAGGATATTCCGCTGCTGGTCGAACACTTCGTTGCGGGCTCCTGCAAGCGTCATCGGCAGCCGCTCAGAACCATCTCGCCGGAAGTCATGCGGGCGTTGATCCAGGCCCCGTGGCCCGGCAACGTGCGGGAGCTGCAACATTATATCGAGCGAGCGGTCGTGACGACGACAGGGTCTGCGTTGAGCTGCGCAGATCTGGTCACGGCGGGATCGAAGTCGGCGGAGCATGACCTCCGCTCTGTGTCGCGCGGCGCGGTGAAACAGGCGGAACGGGCACGCATTCTCCAGGCTCTTCAGCATGCCAATGGAAATCGGGCCAAAACGGCCAAGCTCCTCAAGATCAGCCGGGCGAGCCTGTACAACAAAATCCGTGACTATCAGATTGAGTAGCCCTCCGAGTGCCCCTTTCTTCCCCACTTCTCCCCTCCGACTGTCTAGAAAATTAGACGCTCTAAGGCATTGAAAATTATCGCATCGAACTTTTTGCTCCGGCTTCCGTTGTCTAACGCAGTAGAAAGAGGCGCCAGGAGCAGTTTCGGTCGTCTCGCCGCATTCATCGCGTAACTCACGTTCCCACTGAGACAATTTCATAATTCGCCAATCGATCTGATGCTCGGCACAGCTGTTGCGGTAGCTGAACACTGCTGGTGGAGGTCTGGGTGATTAGGACCGGCCTCCGAATAACCCTCTCTTCCGCAAGGAGGAAACCTTCACCAGCACTTAATGAGGAATATTCGCCGGAAGCGATGGAGGCCGACTAGAACAGTGGACGATCACAGTGAGGCAAGATCAATCTCAGCCCGCCGCCCGGGAGATGGACGGCAGTGGAAGAAGGAGGCCGAAGTATGAAAAGGGTATCGGATTCGCGCAGCTGCCGCGCTCACCGCATGGCAGCAAGCCTGCCGGCAGCGCTGCTCGTCAGCAGCCTGCTGACAACCCCGATGGGGCTGGCCGCAGACCAGCACACCCAGCATGGCGACATGGGGGAGGCATCGTCGGAGAAGGTCATTTATCGCGAAGGCGGAGCGGTCCTGCACGACCGCATGATGGAGGAGGTGAAGCGCCAACAGGAATTCATCGGGCAGAAAGGCGGGTATAGCACCGGCGCGAACAGTCACATGCTGCAGCAGGGCGTTCTGCTGGTAGCGGAGGATCCGACAAAAGTCGTGGTAAGTAACGGGCAACGTTGTCCGGCGAATGCTCTGATGAAGGAGTATCACGTCTCGGCGATCAGCATCGAAATTACGCTGAACCGGTTTCTCGACTTTTTCCCGGGCTATATGTACGTGCTTACAGAAAACGTCGAGAAAGCTCGCGGCGAAGAAGCCGCGAACAGGGCTGCGCGGGAGAAGGAAAACGATCCCGGCGCCATCTCGAACGGGTTGCAGGGCGATGTCATCCAGCCCCTCGTGATCCGGGCCAACCAGGGCGATTGTCTCAAGCTCACCCTCCACAACGAGATCACAGATGAGCCGACGAACCTTGTTATCAACGGTTCATCCATGGTGGTAGCGGCTACCGGCAAGCCAGCGACCCCCTCGAATCCAGATGGCACGGTTGCATCGGGCGGGCAGCAGAGTTTTGAATGGTATATCAAGCCGGAAACCCAGGAAGGCGTGCGATTTTTCCGGTCGCATGCATCGCGCGAGCAGTTCAACCAGGGCTTGATCGGCATGCTCGTCGTGGAGCCGCGCGGCTCACGCTATCTCAGCCCCTTCGACGGCAAGCCGATGGCGAGTGGCTGGGAGGCCATGATCGAAGATCCGAAGGGCGCGGACTTCCGTGAATTCGCGATCTTCTATCATGAGGCTGGCGACGAAGCGTTCCGCCTCTTGAATAAGAAGGGCGAAATGCTGCCCCAGCGCGATCCGCATACCGATTCCTATCGGCCGGGCGCGCGGTTACTGAACTACCGGAGTGAACCGCACGGCACACGCATCGAGCTTCAGGCCCACATGGGCTTTTACGGCGACGAGTCCATGGCGTATGGGTCCTATACCTTTGGCGACCCGGCCACGACCGTGCCTCGATCCTATCTCGGCGATCCAGCCAAGTTCAGGATGGCGGGCGGGTCGGAAATCGTGCACTCGCACCACCTCCACGGCGGCTCCATTCGTTGGGCGCGTCAGCCGGGAAACAGCAATCTCGACTTCGCACTGTCGAAGAACGGGCCGGTGAAGTTCCCTGCGATCAGCGACCCCTCAGACCGTTTGGACGTGCAGTCCATCGGGCCGACAGAGGTCTACGATCAGGTGATTGAGGGTGGTTCAGGAGGCCTGCAAGCCCTGGCCGGTGAGTTCGTGTTCCATTGCCACATCCCGCAGCATTATGTGACGGGCATGTGGGGGTTCTGGCGTGTGTACAACACGCTGCAGCAGCCGGGTTTCCAGACCGATGTGATGAAGCCGCTGGTCGAACTGCCGGATCGTGTCGGCAAGGTCAAGACGGGCACTCCGTCGGATAAGC
Source organism: Nitrospiraceae bacterium (assembly GCA_041491905.1). Classification (GTDB taxonomy): domain Bacteria; phylum Nitrospirota; class Nitrospiria; order Nitrospirales; family Nitrospiraceae; genus Palsa-1315. The sequence goes on from JBGPVY010000112.1 coordinate 4,550, forward strand.
TTGTCGGCACCACGGTGGACTGGTACGGCGGCAAGAAGTATGAGATCACCAAGGACAAGACCGATTGGAAAGCCAGCCCGGTCAAGGTCTCCATCAAGGATTGGGTGGAGATGATGCTCACGCCGCAAGGCAAGCCGGGCAAGAAGAATACCGAGAAAGAGCAGACCTTGGCCTACGACTCGACCGTCAACGACTGGGCGTGGGATGGCAGCAAGGCGCTCAGCGAGCCGGAGACGACGTATGAGTGGGTCAACTACAAGTCGGCGACGCCGGGCAAGCGGCAGGAGATTTTCTTCGATCCGCAATCCGGCAAGATCGCCTGGCCGTGGTTACGGCCGCACTTGGGCCGGCGCGTGCCGTTCTCTCCGAGCCACAGCGGCGCACCCTGGCTGGAGCCGATCCATCGCCGCGACGACGGCAGCAACTCCACTGAACCGCCGAAACCGGGCGAGCAAGGGCCATGGAGCCTGTGTCCGGAAGGAGCGCCGCGGAAGTTTTTCAATATCCACGCGATCGGATTGCCGATCACGTTGAAAAAGGCGACGGCCAAGACGCCGGCGATTGTGGATCCGGGGGGATTGCTCTACGTGCTGCATGAAGAGGAACAGGAAGTCCGGAAGAATCCCGCCAAACAGATGCCGCTGGTGATCCGCGGCAACGTGCAGGATTGCATCGACGTCGTGTACAAGAGCGAGTTGAAAGATGATGTGCGGCAAGGGTTCTCCAGCAAGACGAACCTGCATCCGCACATGTTCCAGTTCGACACGCAGGCGTCGGACGGCCCGATCATCGGCTTCTCGTATGAGATGTCGTTGCGGCCGTTCACGATTCTGAAGGACGAGCATCCCGGCAAGGGCATGCCCGTGCCGATGAATACGACGATGGAGGCCGATGCGGCGAAGGGGACAGCCAGCATCAAGGTGAAGGATGCCGCACGCTATCACCTCAAGACTGAGTTGGGCGTGGGCATGGACGAAGTGGGTGGGTTCGAGTCGGCCCGCATCAGCAAAATCGAAGGCAACACGATCACGTTCGAGCGGCCTCTGAAGTATAGCCATAAGAAGGGCGAGATCGTGTCGGTGGAGTGGATCCGCGAGCGATGGTATGTAGACGCCGACTTCGGCACCACTTTCTGGCACGACCATGTGTTTGGATTGGACGGATGGGGTCATGGTTTCTACTCCACGTTCATCGCCGAACCGCCGCGATCCACTTATCATGATTCGGTGACCGGGAAAGAAATCCGCAGCGGGCCGGTGGCGGACATTCACACCACCGAACCGGTCTCTGCGCATATCCGGGGCTCCTTCCGTGAAATCGTGACTCAGGTCATGGATTCCAATCCCCGGACGGCGGAGTTGATTACTGCCGACAATCCGCAGGCGAAAGTGCAGGCCGTCTCGGTGGACGGCACACCGTCTGCGGTCTATCCAGCCAAGCTCAACCTGTCGCCGATGAAGTTCCTGAACGGCGGCGAAGCGACGACGGGGGGAGGCTACAATATGCGTGTGGAGCCCTTGTCGGTGCGGCTGGTGAACAATCCAGATCCGTCGCTGTTGTTCAGCAGCCTGATCCACGGGGATCCCGAGACCCCGATGTTACGAGCGTACCTGGGCGATCCGATCGTGGTCCGGTTGATCGAAGGATCGGCCAATGAAGTGCACTCCTGGCACATCAGCGGTCACTGGTTCCCGATGGAGCGCTACAGCAAGAACTCCATCCCCCGGAGTTCGCTGCACGTGGCGATCGGAGAGCGGTACGATGCGGCCATTCCGGCTGCAGGAGGGCCGCAACAGATGGCGGGCGACTACCCCTACTACAGCGGTCGTGCGTCGCACTTCGTGGAAGGCAGCTGGGGCCTCTTCCGGGTACTGGACAAAGCGGATGCGACACTGAGGCCGCTGCCGGGCCGGGAAGAGATTCCGCAGTCGGCCAAGTCCGTCTGCCCGGCCGACGCGCCGGTGAAGACCTTCAACGTCGCAGCAATCGACAAGGCGATTCGCTACAACAAGGGAACGCCCGGTGTGATGGAAGTGGACATGGAGCGGAAGATGGTGCTGGGCAATGAGACCGGTAAGATGTACGTGCTCGAAGGCGAGAAGACCAAGGTCGCGGCGGGCAGCATTGAACCGAGCCCGTTGACCCTGCACGTGAACGTGGGCGATTGCATCAAGGTCAATCTCAAGAACGAGATGGCCAAGGACCGGGCCGGGTTCCACGTAGACCATGTGGCGTTCGATCCCAAGGAATCGATGGGGATCAACGCTGGGAACAACCCCGGCGACCAGACGGTGGCGCCGGGGCAGAGCAGGACCTACACGTTCTTCGCCCATCCGGAGTTCGGGGAGAACGCCGCCCTGATTCAGGATTGGGGGAATGTGATCGAGAATCCGCGGAACGGGCTCTTCGGAGCGATCATCATCGGTCCAACGGGATCGCAGTATCGCGATCCGGTGACCGGCGAAGATCTGACCCAGAAGAGTTCCTGGCAGGCGGATGTGATTGTGGATCGGAGCCTGTCGGGCAACGAGAATCGACAGAACTATCGGTCCTTCGCCCTCCTGTTCCAGGACGAAGATAATCAAATCGGCACCAGCTTCATGCCATACATCCAAAAGGTGGCCGGCGTGACGGCGGTGAACTACCGGTCCGAGCCGACCGATTACCGGATCGAGAAGGGCTGTGCGTACAGCGAAGTGTTCGTCTGCGTCAAGACAGGAGATCAGCCGGTGACCCCGAGCATCGCGGCGCATGTGGGCGACCCGGTCGTGATTCATGTGCTGGGTGCCTTCAGCGAACAGATACAGCTGTTCAGCGTGTCGGGCCATGAGTGGAAGCACGAGCCCTACATGAGCGGAGCGGACCTCGTGAGCACCATGGAGTTCGGCGGCACCGAGGTGATCAATGCCTGGCTACATGGTGGGGCCGGAGGTCCGAACGGGATCCCTGGCAACTATCTGTGGCTGAACCAGAGACCGGGGTATCTCGACGCCGGTCAGTGGGGGACGCTGACGGTGCTCGACCGCGACAGTCGGGCGATTTTGCCGTTGAGCGGGCAGGCGCCGGCCACACAGCAAACCGAGGAGCAGATCCCCGCGCAGTCCATACCGGTGTCCATGAAGGCCAACTAGCCCGGATCGGATACCAGGAAACCGTGCGGGGGAATCCGACAGAGTCAAGTCCGGGTTCCCCCGTTCGTTTTCCCGGTGAGGAGGGAAGCGCGTCTTGAAGTGTACGTGAGCGATACGGTAGAAGCAGCCTATGGAAATGCGCAGGCGGCGTACATCTGCTCGATGGCTTTTGATCTGGCTGGCGTCGGTTCCCTTAGGCGGCCTGCCGCACACCGCGACGGCGCTCGATTTTTCCGCTGAGCGAATTGTGAAGAGTGGGAAGTCCGTGGTGACGGCTCATGTCAATGCCAAGGACGATCGCTGGCGGTTCGAGTTCGCCCAACCGCAAGGGGGTGCCAGCATCATCATTGTGCGGATGGATCGCCACAGCTCCTGGCTCATTTTGTCCAAGCGGCGGCAGTATCTCGAGGTGCCGATAGCGAGAGACCATCAGTTGGCAGTGAGCGAGACGATGGAAGGGGAACTCTCGCGCGAATTCGTCGGTGACCAGACGCTGAACGGCTATCCCACCGAGCTGTTCGAAGTCACCGTCGCAGAGAATGGGGGGACTCGGCAATACTATCAATGGGTGACCAAGGTCCAGCGGTTTCCGGTGAAGACGGTGAGCAAGCAGGGTAAGTGGTCGGAGGAGTTTCGCCATGTGATCTTCACCAAGCAATCTCCGTTCTTATTCGAACTCCCGCAACGATTGGATTTGGCCAATCCGACAGCAGAGACACAATATTAGCGACGCAAGACGTGGGGGAGGGGCATCAGTGAAAAGGTCGATCATAATGGGCCTGTGTCTTGGTGTGGTTGTTCAAGTGAGCATGGGGTTCGGAGTCCTTTGGCCAGCGAGCGCGTATGACACAGTTGTCGTGACGGACGGGGCGGTGGTGCGGGGCACGGTAACCTTTAAAGGGACTGCACCGGAGCCCAAAGAATTCGAGTTGCGCCGATACCCGGACCGGGTCTTTTGCGGCGCCCTTTCCGATGGTGACGGGCATCGGTTTCTCAAGGAAGTGAATGTCGGACGGGGCGGCGGTCTCAAGGATGTAGTTGTCGTCGTGGAAGGGGTGCAGAGCGGGAAGCCGTTCACCTTTACGAATGCCCAGGTCGAAGCCAACGTGTGCCAGTTTC
>JBGPVY010000200.1:0-5891 GCA_041491905.1 Nitrospiraceae bacterium
CATCGCACTTGGCCGAGTTGCGTCACGCATTAATTTCCTCTCGCTCCATCTCCTACCCTGTGCGATACTTATAACGAACAGGTTGCGAAAAGACTATATGGACACGCCTTGTCCCAAGCAAGACCGCATCGAACGATCACTTACTAAGGGGTGGCTGGGATGATCCCAACTGCGCGCAATATTCCACCCACCCAACCCTCAGCGCGCCAAGACGCGCTTTATCCCGAGCGAGGGCCTTCCAATTCCCTATACCTCCCTTTAGGGGAGTGGCCAAGGCTGCCCTCGACTGCGCGCATCGGACGAGCACAGTTTCATCGTGCGCGTTCTGCGAGCAAGGAGGGCACCTGGCCGCTCCCTTCTCATCCTTCTCAGGCCGCGCGTTGCGCGAGCACTGGGATCGTCCCAGCTACCCCACATCCTTTTTCAGCATCCTGCTACGCAGGTCGCTGTCTTGCCGCCAAGGTGATAAGACCGGCTGATGCATCCTGTTCGGCTTGCGCATAGCGTTCCGGCGTCCCGATGTCCGACCAGTACCCATCACAGTCATACCCGAGCACCGTCTCCCCCCGCTGAATCGCCTCCACATAGGGGTCTATGATGGTCGAGACCACGCCCTTCGGCACATCTCGCAGGAGCCGCGGACGGAGCACATGAATCCCGGCAAACATGCGAGGCTGGGTAGGCACTTGATCTGTGCGTCCACGCCCGGTGATCCGCACGATGTGGTTGTTCGAATCCATTTCCACAAGACCCCACCCTGCCGCCTCAGGATCTTTGCGCAGGACCAACGTCGCCACGGCGTTGCGCTGCTGATGAAACGTACACAACGCACCGAGGTCGAGCTCCACAAGCGTATCGCCGTTGAGCACCAACACCGACTCACCGGAAAAATGCGGCTCCGCCTGCTTGAGGCCGCCCCCCGTGCCCAAGATCGCCGGCTCGCGCGAATAGATGATCCGTAACCCGTACCGCGAGCCGTTGCCGACCACCTGCTCGATCATCGGTCCGAGGTGATGCAGATTGATGACGACATCGTGGAACCCGTGCCGCTTCAGGAGCAAGAGATTCCACACGATCAGCGGCGTGCCCGCAATGGGGAGGAGCGGCTTCGGAATCGTGTTCGTGAGCGGTCTCAGGCGAGTCCCTAAGCCCGCTGCGAGGATCATGGCTTTCATGGAACCACGTGAGGCGTAAAGGGTAAGGGGCGAGGGGTTTCAATTCCCCATCGCCTGACGCCTAACGCCTCACCTTTCACGGCATTCATTGTAGTTCCGGCACATAGGGGGTGAGATGCTTCCGGAGCGTTTCCAACTCGGGATACTTCTGGAGATTGCGTTTGACATAGTTCAAGACACGCGGAACGTCGGCGAGGAAATTGGGATTGCCCTTGACGCGATCGATGTAGACGAATCGCCCCGCCGCTTTGAGGTTACGCTGGATGCTCGTGAAGTCGAACAGGCGGCGGAAGGCCTCTCGGTTGGTCCACACATGCCGATGCGGCGCCGACCGATCGAGATAGCGGTTGATCAAGCGGTCGATCAGCGCCTCGTCGAGTTCGATATAGGCGTCGCGCAGCAGCGAGGCGAGATCGTACGTTGCCGGCCCCATCAAGGCGTCTTGGAAGTCGATGACCCCCAGCCGTTCGCCATCGACCATTAAATTGCGCGAGTGATAGTCCCGGTGGACAAAGACGCGCGGTTGGCCGGCGAGCAACTCGGCGATTTTCTCGAATTCGCCTCGGATGGGCAAGTAATCGTCGGCGCACATCGGTTTCCCCTGCCTCGCTACGATCCCATACTCCAGAAAATGGTCGAACTCCCACATAAGGAGCGGCACATCGAAACTTCGGAGGAACACGAGACAGTGCTGATCGGTTGGTGAGGTGGCCGTCGATTGCATATGCACGAGGGCTTCGACGGCCTGCGTATAGCGCGCTTCTAGGTCTTCCGCACTCGCCTCACGACAGGCTTCCGACAGGGTGAGGTCCCCAAAATCTTCAAGATAGAGCAACCCCGCCGGCTGATCATAGTGATAGAGGCGCGGAACAGAGACCCCGGCTTTGGATAAATGTGAGAGGATGTTCAGAAACGGTAATTCGGTGACCTGATGAGCCGCCCCGCTGACGGCTTCTTCCGATTGCTTGAAGGCCTCCGGCTCGGCCACCTGCATGAGAATCACCGAGCGAGCAGCGGTCCCGGTCAACTCGATGCGAAAATACCGGCGGTTGGAGGCATCGCCTGCTAAGGGCGTGAGTGCCTTGAATTGTCCCTTAAAGGGAAGCTGAGCCTCGACCGTGGCAGCCACTAGGGTACGATCCGGCAAGGCCTGTGGCTGTTTCGGCGCGGCAGGATCGACAGTAGCCATAGGCTGCGCATTATACTGATGCGGGGAAACCTTGTCACTCAGAGGAAGAAGAGGGGTAGCCTGGTCGTCCTCCTGCTCGCGGAACGCGCACGATGAGACAGTGCTCGTTCGACGCGCGCAATCGAGGATCGACCAGGCTACCCCTGAGAAGGAAATAGGGGATTTGGGGAATGCCGGCAGTAAAGGGCAGCCTCGGCCACTCTCCTATTCTGACCGGTGCTCAACCCTTGAGATCCTGTTTCAATCGTTTGAGGAGTTGGTCGTATCGTTCCTGGTGAGAGGGAGCCACGGTGATGAACCCCACGCCGACCTCCCCCCCGCGGTTCCAACGCACCGCCGCCCGCTCAATGCAAATAGGTGACGTCTCACCGGACACGTCGAAGCGCAGGGATACCTGCATGCCTGAGTAGACCTGGCTGTCGCTCGTCAGGCGGCAGCCACCCTTCGACAGGTTCATGACCGTACCGATCAGTTCAACGCGTGGATGACCAGAGAGCACGCTCTGAAAGTGCACGGGAAAACGCTGGTGGCGGCGGAGGTCCATGAAACAACCTGCAGGAGTGTTGGAAGCGGGACAACCGTGTGGACAAGCCTACTCTTCGCCTGGGAACAGTGCAAGTGAGTCGCCTACGGCACAACGGTGGAGCAGGTGTGTCACTCGGGCAGGAAGCGGTGGACCGTGCGGCGAGTAAAGACTCCCGACCCCTTTGATTTTTCCTCGCTGGGAATCAGCAGGGGTAGGAGAATGAGGAATGGCATGGGGCAACTCCTGGTTGGGCCTTCCGCCTAGTCTTCGGTTGGGCAAGGGCGTCAAGTAAGGTTTGCTGGACTCACCTATGTCACACCGGGGGGGGGTCGGCAGGCAGGGGCAAGGATGGCTGGGCAATTTTCTGTCCAAACTCTTAGTGAGGTAGTACAATTGTAGCAGTCAAGAGGCCGCAACGCATAGGACCGCCGTGTGCATGCGCCGTTACGACTGAGCGGACGATTCAAAGGAGAGAACCAGAGTGGAGGCAAGGATTCTCGTCATCGATGATGCGCTCGATAGCTGGAATTTACTCAGCTCGATTTTACGCACCCATCGCTATCAGCCTATTTGGGCGGCTGACGGCATCCAGGCCCTGAGCGAGGCCCGAAAGCACCAGCCTCACCTCATTCTGCTGGACCTTGGTCTTCCGGGGGGAGACGGCTTTGTCGTACTTGAACGACTGAAGAGTAACCGGCTGCTGTCGGCCATTCCAGTGATTGTGGTGACGGTACAAGACCCTGCGCTGGCGGAGCAAAAGGCCCGGGAATATGGAGCGATTGCATTCCACCAGAAGCCCGTGAAGGCGGACGAATTGATCGCGACCATCCAAGGAGTTCTTGGCAAGCAAGAGTGATCGATAGAGCTAAGGAGACAGAATGGCCGGGTTTGTCTTGCGGAAGGGTCAACGGCTCAAGACATTCGCGACGGTGCGGTACCGTGGGGACGGGATTGCCGGTGAAGGAATCATCAAAGATCTTTCACTGAGCGGGAGTTACATTACCGGGAATAGACCGGTCTCCATCGGGATGGTGCTCGCCCTACATATTTTTGTGCCGGGAGACCCGGAGCTGTTGCTGATCGAGCGCGCCACCGTGAAATGGGCTAAGAGGAATAAATTCGGGGTGGACTTCGACAATCTCCAGCCGAAGATGGCCGAGCGAATCACAGAGGTCATCTCCACGCTGGTCAAGACACAACATGGCTCACCCCGCAATGGATAAGAAAAGCAGGCAGGTGTACTGCCCTACTTAAATTTTGAAAGGTCGGCTCAGGCCTTCGTCCCGCGAACAGGAAGGAGACGGCGCACCGGGCCTCCGGGTTTGTTCTGATACCGTGCGACAAACATCTCGCCCGTGGTGCGGGCGTGATTCTCGGCATCCTCTCGCGTCGTAAAGCGATCCTGCCCCACCTGCCACCATTGTCTCATACTCATGGTCTCTCCTAACAACTCCGTCACCGACACCCTCAGCGCCTTGGCCAATCGCACCAGCGTGCTCAACGAAGGGTCGTGCTGTCCCAGTTCCAGCCGCGTCAGGAACGTGCGCGACAGGCCGGCGGTCACCGCGAGCTGCTCTTGCGTCAGACCACGGCGGGTTCGCAGTCGCTGGAGCTGTTTGCCGAAACGCTGAATAGCGCGCATGGCACCTTAAAGAGGATGAGCCCTGACCTCTCGTGCGTTACGGGACAGTCGGGCAAACCAGTTTACCAGCGCCGCTTCCATGACTACAACTCGCTGACGGTGTTGAAGATCCAGTTGAGATTCAGCGGGTTCGCGCTCAGTTCGCCAAGATCATCCGCGTGGACGGAGAGCGGCAGTGGCAACAGCAGGAGCAACAGGAGGAAGACAACCCGCATGGTGAGCCTCCGAAAAGAGTGGGACGGAGCCTGTTGAATAGAAAGCAGTGCGGCCTGGTTGGCCCCCTTTGCTCACGGAACCCCCACGATGAAACAGTGGTCGTTCGACGTGCGCAGTTGGGGGCCAAACCAGGCCACACTTAAAGGAGCGGATGAGAAAATTGCGCGCAGTGGGAGATCAAACAGCCCCCGTCCCTGAGAGGTAACGAGCAAGCTTGGAAGGACCATTAAATGGAACAAAGAGATAGTGGCTGCCACCGCTCTTTTTTTTCAGCCTACTCCCCGCCTGGAGAACGGCACAAGCGGGTCAGAAAAGACTGCTGACACCGGTTTCAGATAGCCAGTGCAGTTCCGTGTGGCGCCGGTCTCGCCCTCCTTGTGACCTCCCCACCAAGTAGCCTAGAATTACTTCAGCGTCTCACCTACTCCACTCCCACCCAGGAGGTCGTTATGCAGACCTACGTCAGCCTCGTGAAGTTCACGCAGCACGGGCTTCAAACCATGAAAGAGAAAGGCATCGAGCGGGCCGAACTGGTGAAGCAGAACGTCAAGGCCCTCGGCGGGAAACTCATCCAGGCCTACTACTGCCTCGGCGAGTACGACGTCGTCGCGGTCTGGGAATTTCCGGACAACAAGACGGCGATGAAAGCCGCCGTGCTCAACGCGTCGCTCGGACACATCCAGATCACCACCATGCCCGCCGTCAGCCGGGACGAGTGGAAGAAACTCTTGCAAGACACCATAGGGAAGAGGCGGTAATCAGACACGACCCAGCGTGGGATGGGCAGCCTGGTCGTCCTCCTGCTCGCGGAACACGAAGGGGATGGAGCCTGATGATCTTCTGTGCTCGCGCAACGCGCGGCCTCAGAAGGATGGGGAGGGAGCGGCCAGGTGCCCTTCTTGCTCGCAGAACGCGCACGGTGAAACTGTGCTCGTTCGATGCGCGCAGTAAAGGGCAGCCTTGGCCACTCCCTTAACGAAAGATGAAGAGGGTTGGAAGGCCCTCGCCCGGGCTAACGGCACGTCTCGGCGTGCCAGTGGGTGGGCGGGTGAGAAAGTTGCGCGCAGTGGAAGATCAATCAGCCCCCATCCCTGGAGAGAGAACGAGCGAGCTTGGAGGGATCATCTAGATGGATGACGGTCG
>JBGPVY010000029.1:0-18006 GCA_041491905.1 Nitrospiraceae bacterium
AGGAATTGTAAAGGGAATGATGCCCCTTCTTTGGTAGCACTGAGGCAAGCGCTCCGTCGTTCGCACAAAATTGTAAGCGGAAGTAATGCCGGCATCAAAAGGCCTCAACAGTCTGAAAACATGCGTGTCTACACGGTTTCTCGCCTTGACAGCTTTTGGGAGGCAATGGTATCGTCCCACCCTCCCGCGTAAGATGTTCCACGTTTCATCCGGTTAGGAGGATCAGTCGATGCTGAAACGGTATTTGCTGGCTCCCGGTCCGACGCCTGTGCCTCCTGAAGTGCTGCTGGCCATGGCGCGACCCATGTTCCATCATCGAGCCCCCGAGTTCGATAAGGTGTTCGCGGAGGTCCGTGATGGACTCAAGTGGCTGTTCCAAACAAAAAACAACGTGCTCATGCTGGCGGCTTCCGGAACCGGAGGCATGGAAGGTTCAGTGTCTAACTTTCTCTCTCCCGGCGACAAGGCCCTCACCATTAACGGGGGGAAGTTTGGGGAACGATGGACCAAGCTCTGCAAGACGTTCGGCGCCGAGGTGACCGAAATCAAGGTGGAATGGGGGCGAGCCGTCGATCCCCGCGCAGTGGCCGATGCGCTGAAAAAAGATCCGGGAATCAAAGCGGTGTATGTGCAAGCGAGTGAAACCTCCACCGGTGTGGCGCACGACATCAAGGCTCTTGCGGAGATCGTGAAACCCTATGGCGAGACCATTCTTGTGGTGGATGCCATTACCGCCCTCGGAGTGTTCGACATCAAGACCGATGAGTGGGGGATCGATGTCGTGATTACGGGGTCGCAAAAGGCGCTGATGCTCCCGCCGGGCCTTGCATTTGTGAGCGTGAGCGATAAAGCCTGGCAGTTGGCAGAGAAGGCGAAGAACACGGCGTTCTATTTCAATTTCAAGAAAGAGCACGAGAATCAGCAGAAGAATCAGACGGCCTATACACCGGCCGTGTCTCTCATTGTCGGCTTGCAGGAAGTGCTGAAGATGATGAAAGCGGAGGGGCTTGAGGGGGTGTTCGGCCGCCAAGCCATGCTCGCGAAGGCCATGCGTGAAGGGGTGCAGGGTGCCGGGCTGTCGCTGTTTCCAAAAGAGTCGCCCAGCGATGCCCTCACCGCTATTTTAGCGCCGGAAGGCGTTGACGGGCAGGCGATCTACAAGAACCTGCGTGTCCAATACGGCATGACGGCGGCCGGTGGGCAAGACCATTTGAAGGGGAAGATCTTCCGGCTCTCTCACATGGGCTACATGGACCGCTTCGATATCATCATGGCGGTGGCGGCCGTTGAAATGGTACTCAAAGGGCTGGGGCATCCCGTAAAGCTTGGAAGCGGTGTCGCAAAGGCGCAAGAAATTCTCATGGCGAAAGGGTAACCAGTCGGAAAGTCTATCAAGTCCAAAAGTCCAAAGTCCCAATCCGAGGAATTCGGGACGAGAGACTTGACGACTTTCAGACTTTATGGGCTTGTGACATGATGAAAATTCTGATTAGCGATAGTTTGTCGAAGCAGGGCGTGGAGCTGTTGGAAAAGGCTGGATTCACTGTGGTCGTGAAATCCAAGATGCCGAAGGAAGAGTTGTTTAAGGAGATCAAGGATGCCGATGGGCTGATCGTGCGATCCGGGACGAAAGTCACGGCGGAGTTGATCGCAGCGGCCGAGCGACTGAAAGTCGTGGGGCGGGCCGGGTCAGGGCTGGACAATGTCGATACCCCTGCGGCCACCCGTCGGGGCATCGTGGTCATGAATACGCCGGGAGGCAACACGGTCACCACTGCCGAGCACACCATGTCGCTGATTTGTGCCATGAGCCGGCGCATTCCCCAAGCCACCACGTCTGTGAAGGCCGGCAAGTGGGAAAAAGACAAATTCATGGGTGTCGAACTCTACAACAAGGTGCTCGGCATCATCGGCGTGGGGCAAATCGGCAGCCATCTCACGAAGCTGGCGCAGGGGATCGGTATGAGCGTGGTCGCCTACGATCCCTATTTGGCCGAAGAGCGCGCGCGGGAGATGGGCGTCACCATGATGCCGCTGGATGAGCTCTTCAAGCGCGCCGATATCATCTCTGTCCACACGCCGTTGACGCCTGAGACCAAGGGCCTCATCAATGCGCGATCGATCTCGACGATGAAGCCGGGGGTCATGATCGTGAATTGTGCCCGCGGAGGGATTATTCATGAGGGTGATCTGTTTGAAGCCTTGAAGGTCAAGCGCGTGGCGGCCGCCGCGTTCGACGTGTTTGAAGAAGAGCCGGTGAAGGCGGATCATCCGTTGTTGACGCTGGATAATTTTATCTGTACGCCGCATATCGGAGCCCAGACGACCGAGGCGCAAGAGAATGTGGCCGTCGGCATCGCGGAGCAGATCGTCGATTATTTCACCAAAGGCATTGCCCGTGGGGCGGTCAATATCCCGTCTGTCTCTCCGGAGTTGTTGCCGAGGCTCCAGCCGTTCCTATCTTTGGCCGAACAGCTGGGGAAGTTGCAAACGCAGTTGTGCGAAGGCGGGCTTGAGCGCGTGACCGTCGAATACAGTGGAGAGGTTGCAAGTTTGTCGATCGCACCGCTCACGATTGCCGTGTTGAAGGGATTGTTGACCCCGATGATGGAAGCGCCGGTGAACTACGTGAACGCGCCGATTGTCGCGAAGGAACGTGGGATTGAAGTAAAGGAAGTGAAGAGCTCCGATGCGGGTGATTTTACCAGCTTGATTCGTGTGCGAGTGGAGGCCGGTAAGAAATCGTACCAGGTGGCCGGCACGCTCTATCGCAAGAAAGATCCGCGCGTCGTTGAGATCGATCAGTTCAATGTTGAAGTTGTGCCGGAGGGACACATGCTCCTGATCCTCAACATCGATCGCCCAGGGGTGATCGGGATGGTGGGGAAGGTACTTGGCGACAACCAGATCAACATCGTCCGGATGCAATGCGCGCTCGAGAAGCGGGGCGGGAACGCGCTGCTCCTCATTGGATCCGATGCGGTCTTCCCGAACTCGGTGCTTGAGACGATCAAATCCAGCAAAGACATTCTCTCAGTCAAAGTCGCGGATCTGTCCTAACCCCGCGCGCCATCAATCAGGTCAGCCATGGTCTCCGCTCCTCCGAAGCCCCGCCCTTCTTCGGGACAGGTCCCGTCGTCCCGCGAGCGCTCGCTCGTCCCAGTGGGCATGGCGACGATTCTTCCTCGCGCGGCGAAACAGGTCCGCCGCCTTGAAGAACAGTTGCTCGCTCAAATCAACCGTTGGGGCTACGATGAGATCATTCTTCCCACGTTCGAGTATCTCGACGTCTTGGCTCCAGGGCTTGAGCCGGAACTGATCGAGCACTGCTATCAATTCGTCGATCGTACGACGGGGCGGACGCTACTTCTCCGTCCGGATGCCACGGCGCAGATCGCCAGGACGGTCGCTATGGGGCTCACGGGCACGACGCTGCCGTTGCGTCTTTCCTATCGAACGTCCGTCTTTCGCTACGAGCAGGAACACGCTGGGCGCGGTCGAGAAATTTTTCAGGTCGGAGCCGAGCTCATTGGTCTGGACGATGTCACGAGCGACAGCGAGGTCATCGGTTTGATGATCGAGTGTCTCCGCACGATCGGTCTTCAGTCTTTTATAGTGTCTCTTGGACATGTGGGCTTTATTAAGGGGCTCCTGATGCGATCCGGGCTGTCGGTGCAGGGGCAGAAATTGGCTGAGCAGGCGGCGGCCCGAAAAGATCTGCCGAGACTCGAAGAGATCCTTGCCATCGAACGTATCTCCAACACGGCAGCGCGCGCCATTCGGGAAGCGCCTGAGCTGTATGGTCAAGAGGAAGTGCTGGCACGCGGACTGGTCCTCGCGGCCGGCGATCCGGCATTAGCCGCTTCGCTCGAACGGCTTGCCCAGGTGTATCAGCTGCTTTGTGCGGCAGGCCACCGGGAGTCGCTGCTTCTGGACCTCGGAGAGTTCCGCGGGTTTGACTATTATGATGGTGTCGTTTTCGACGTGTTTGCCGAAGGGATGGGGGTGGAGTTAGGCGGCGGCGGACGGTACGATCACTTGATCGGTCGATTTGGCCGGCCACTGCCTTCAACCGGTTTTGGCTTAGACGTGGATCGGCTCTTTCGCACCGTGGAGTTCCCTGAGGAAGGATCCACATCGGCGCGAGTCGACTATCTTGTCGCCGCGCCACGCCGCGCCACTCGTTTGTTGACGGCGGTCGCGGCGCAATTGCGTCGGACTCGCTCCCGAGTGGTGCAGCAGACGATGAAGGGGAGCGACGCGGTGCTCGTGTCTGCCGCAGTGACGGCGGGGTTGGCCCAGCAGGCAGCGGCCGTGGTTGTGGTGGGTGCACCAGGGATAGATCATGATGACGTGCTGGTGGTCGAGCCCCTCGCTGCTCACATACATGGCCGACGAACCGGCAATCTGAGTCATCTTTCGAAGAAGGTGGGGATTGCTGACCTGGTGGCCGCGGCTCGTCGGTCTCGGCGGCAGGCAAAGGAACGGTCATGAAATCCATGTCAGCCGTCGATCTGTCCCAGCCTAAACTCCCCCCTCAGAATGTGGAGGCCGAGCAATCGGTTCTCGGCGCAGTCCTCCTCGACAATAGCGCGATGGCCAAGGCGATGGAATTGCTGGTCGAAGAGAATTTCTACCGCACGTCGCATCGGAAGATCTATCGTGCGATGCTGGAATTGGCGGAAGTCGGAGAAGTGATCGATCAGATCACGTTGACGGAACGGTTGAAGGCGCAGGGAGAAATTGAGGCCATCGGAGGAGCAGCCTATTTAGCGGAGCTTGTACAGAGCGTGGCCAGCTCCGCCAATATTCGCTACCACTGCAAGATCGTGCGCGACAAGGCGCTGCTGCGAGACCTGATCCATACCTCCACGGAAGTCCTCACGCGCGGGTACGAAGGCACCTCTTCAGTCGAGGACCTGCTCGATTTCGCGGAGCGGTCGGTGTTCAGCATCGTCCAGGGGAAACTGGATCGGTCGTTCACCCCCATTAATTCCATCATTAAGGAAAGTCTCGATCTCGTCGATAAGCTGTCAAAGCGAAAAGAACATATCACAGGTGTTCCCACAGGCTTTTACGACCTCGACGACATCACGGCAGGGCTCCAACCCTCCGATCTTGTGGTGATCGCAGGGCGGCCCAGCATGGGGAAGACCAGCCTTGCGCTGGGGATGGCAGCCCACGCTGCCATCCACGCGGGCACCGTGGTCGGAATTTTTAGCCTGGAAATGTCAAAGCCGCAGATCGTGCTGCGCATGTTGAGTTCAGAAGCGAGAGTCGATTCGCATGGTCTCCGAACCGGCAAGCTTCAGAAAGAGGATTGGTGGCGTCTTGCGGAAGCGGCAGGTCGGCTGGAACAAGCGCCGATCTATATCGACGATACCGGCGGCATCACCGTGCAGCAGATGCGGGGTAAGGCGCGTCGGTTGAAAGCCGAACGGGGGCTGGCTCTGTTGATTGTCGACTACCTCCAGCTGATGCAGGGGCGGAGCGACTCGGAATCCCGTCAGCAGGAAATCTCCGATATTTCTCGCTCGCTCAAAGCCTTGGCCAAGGAGCTCAATGTGCCGGTCGTCGCGCTGTCGCAGCTCAGCCGTGCGGTGGAAGCCCGGAAGCCACCGATTCCCATGCTGGCCGACCTTCGCGAAAGCGGTGCCATAGAACAGGATGCCGACGTCGTCATGTTCATTTACCGTGAGGATGTGTATGACCAGAACTCCGAACGGAAGGGCATTGCCGATATTCTCGTGAGTAAACATCGCAACGGTCCCATCGGGAGAAAGGAACTCTTCTTCCACGACCGCTTCGCGAAGTTCGAGAGCCTCGACAATCGAGAAGTCGTTTGACCCTGTGGCACCCCACTCGTATAATATTTCTGACCACCACCGTCTTATCTGAATCCACCAAGAGGATCGTGCGAGTGTTCACGACGCGAGTCATTCCGAGCCGAACGGCGAACAGCCGATGTCTCACGTCGCTCTGTTTGCTGATCTCCCTGGTAGTGGTGGCCTGCGCCGCCGCGCCTCAGACGCCTGAAAGGATGCTCGCCCCTGCCGGCACGCCGAAGGCTCCGTCCTCGATTCATCCCCCCGATGCAGCCGCGTCCTATCATTTCATGCTGGGGTACCAAGCCGAGCTTGCGCAGGACATGGATCGTGCGATTCAGGAATATCAGGCCGCGCTGAAGGCGGATCCGGCGTCCCAGTCTGTGAAAGCCCGGCTGGCCGGTCTCTACTTTTCGCTGGGCGATATGCCCAATGCCGTACGCTATGCGGACCAAGTGGCAGAGGGACCGAGCCAAGACGGTCAGCTACTCACGCAGATGGCAGGTATTTTAGCCAGTGCGGGGCAAGGGGAGCGTGCGGTGAAGCTATTGGATCGCGCGATCGAACTCGATCCAACATCCGGCGATCCCTATTTTACCAAGGGTCTGTTGCTTCTGAATCTGAAGCGGCAGCCCGAGGCGGAACAGGCCATTCGAGCCGGCTTGGCGCTGGCTCCCGAATCTGCCGTGGGCCATTATCACCTGGGGCGCATGCTCCTCGATGCGGGGAAAGGGGAAGAGGCGGCGACGAGTTTAGAGCGGGCGATTGCGGTCAATGCCTCGTTTGAACCAGCCTATCTTGCACTCGCCTCGATCTATGAGTCGCGGCAGGAACAGGATCGAGCGGTCGCCGTGCTACGGAAATATCTCCAGAGCGTGAACCCGCGAAACCGGGATATCCGGCACCAGTTGGTTCGGCTCTATGTGGCCGCGAAGGATTATCAGGGCGCCAGGAAGGAATTGAATGATTTGCTGGCGGAGGACCCCTCGGACCTCGATGCCCAGCTTCGACTGGCGCTCCTGTATGGGGAAGAAAAGGAATATCCCAAGGCCATCGATCAAATTACCCAGATTCTCAAGGCGCGTCCGACGGAGCTCAAAATCAGAGATTACCTTGGATTTCTCTACGAGGAAGCCAAAGACACGAAGAAGGCCATCGAGACCTATACGTTTAACGTTCAACTTGAGCCGTCCTTCTTCGAAGGGCATCTGCATCTCGGCCTGTTGTTCTATCGATTGAAGCAATTTCCTGAGGCCATCACGCACTTGACCCAAGCCCTCACGATTAATTCAAAACAGCCTGAAGCCCACATTGTGCTGGGATTGACGTATCTGCAGAAGGACCAGTTCGACGATGCTGCAAGGGCCTTGGAGGAAGGCATCAGCCAGAACCCCAAGAGCGCCGATTTGCACTTCAATCTTGGCACTGTCTACGACAAGCTCAATCGCTTCGATGACGTTGTGCGCGTCATGGAGACCGCAATCAAGCTGGATCCCCATCATGCCGATGCGCTCAATTATCTGGGGTATAGTTACGCAGAGCGGGGGGTCAAAATCGACCAAGCGCTTTCCTTGACCAAGCAGGCTGTCGCGCTCAAACCGAGCAATGGGTACTATGTCGATAGCCTCGCCTGGGCCTTGTTTAAATCCGGCTTGGTCACCGAGGCTTTGACGGAGATGAAGCGCGCCGTTGCACTTGCCGGGGATGACCCGGTGCTCTACGAGCATCTCGGGGATATTTACGCCAAGCTACGAAACCTTTCAGACGCCCGTGAGTCCTGGCTCCATGCGCTGGAGCTCGACCCATCCAATAACAAGCTGATGGACCGATTCCGTGAACTGGGGATGGGCGACCCGACGCAGGAAGAACGTATCCAACAGGCCAAACGCCGTGTATCCGAGAAGATACAAACTCAGTAACACAGCCCTCCATCCCTAACAGTAATCCCGGTTTCCCCCTTTTTATCCTCTCTGTTAATACTGATCTCGTTCACAGCCTTCTGCCTGAGTCAGCTTTTCGGTCTCTGACAGGCTGATTCGCTTCAGCCTTCTCTATCTAAATAACTGTTTCCACAGATTGTTTCTCTCATGCCGATGGCGAAGTCCCCGGACCTCTCTTCTCCGTGGAGAGAAAATGGAAGGCGCCTGATCCCGTACAGTGGATGACAAATATTGGCCGATCAGAGCAAAAGCGTGAGAGATACCCCCCAACCATGGTCTGTTGCATAGCAAGCCAGTATTCATAACTATTTGATATTTCATGCGACTGAGTTTTTATTGGCCTGGCCATGTACCGGGCATCGAACCTGCTAAAGGAGGGCTAGGTAGCAGAAATCTGACGTAAGTTCCGATGAGAAAGAAGCAAGGATGTGAAGGGGCGGAGTTAGTGAACCATCAACAAGGAGGCAGTAAGATGTTTAAGCAGTTGAAGGGACAAAAGGGTTTTACCCTGATCGAGTTGATGATCGTCGTGGCGATCATCGGGATCTTGGCGGCCATCGCCATCCCGAACTTCTTGACCTATCAGATGAAGTCGCGCCAGTCCGAGGCGAAGACCAACCTCCAGGCGATCAAAACCTCTGAAGTCGCCTTCCAGGCGGAGCGAGGCTGTTTCGTCGGCTTGACTGCGGAGGGTGTGGCTGCACCTGCGGCTGGTGTCAAATCAACTCCGTTGACCTGGGGTGTTGGACTTGCACCAACTGCTCCCGGTGCTCTCTGGTGTGCTGCGGTAGGTGGTGTGTTTACGGGCACATTCGCCGATGTTGGGTTTAAGGCAACTGGTAATGTAATGTACCGTTATGGAGCAGATGCAACGCTGGTTGCGGCTCCCGGGCTCTATACGACGGCCACTTCTTGTCCTTTGGCCATAGCGGGGACTACTGCTGCAGGAGCGGTTGGTATGAACAACTTTCTTGCGGCAGCTCAAAGCAATCTGGATGGCGATGCTGGAGTTTCAACCTGGGATTCCGTAGTTGACCATGGCGCTACGGATTGTACAACCGGTGTGTTCTAGGCCGGTGTAGGTAAGGTTACGGGGTCCCGGCAGCCATTCGGCTGCCGGGACCTTCCGTTTTGCTCATCCTGCTGGTTTGTCTCTCATGGCGTTCTCAACATCTCACTTACATCATCGCAGCGCCGCGCTCGTGAATCAGTTTCTGCTCGGCATGGGGGGAATCCTCTTGCTGGCCTGCGTCGGCTGGCTGCAAGGGGAGCTTGATCGGCAGCAGGATCGGACGGTCGTGCAGATCGAAGGCCTCGCGCAGCTTCCTAAGGGCGAATATCTGAAACCAGCCTTGCTCGGCTATCACCACTTAGGTGCTGATTTTCTCTGGCTCAGGCTCATTCAGGTTATCGGGAAGAAACGAAATAGCGCAGACGAATATGAGTGGATGTATCACGCCTTGGACGTGATCACCACGCTCGACCCTCAGTATGCCTACGCCTACTATGCCGGGGGGGTCATTCTCGGCGATCTCGCCAACCGCCCGGACTTGAGTACTCGGCTGCTTGAAAAGGGTGTCAACGCGAATCCCGAGGTATGGAACATTCCCTTTCTTCTTGGGTACAACTATTATTTTCTGCTCGGTGATCCAGCCAAGGGGGCAGAATACATCATGATGGCGGCTCGCCTGCCGGATGGCCCGTCCTATCTCCCAGGGCTCGCCACTCGCATGGCTGCGGAGGCGGGGAATCCTGACACGGCACTCGCGTTTCTTGAAGCCCGTTTAGCAGACACGCAAGATCCGGAGATGCGAGAAGTCTTGGCCAATCGGATGAAAGAAGTTATCATTGAACGGGATCTGCTCATACTGGAGAGAGCTGTGGAAGCCTATCGGACGCAATATCAGACCCTGCCTGCGACAATCGCGGATCTTGTGGCGGCGGGAGCCCTTCCGGATCTGCCACAGGAACTGTTCGGAGGAGACTATCGGTTGGATCCCAAGACCGGTTCGGTCTCCAGTTCGACTCATCCGGATCGGCTGCGCACGTTTTTTAAACGTAAACAGCCTACCTACAGCTTTCCGAAGATAGAGCCTGCCTACAGTTTCCCCAAGGCATGGGAATGAGCCATGACACCTAACTCCGATCTGGTGGTACAGACTGAGCAACTCTCCAAGATTTTCCGCGTGGGGTTCTGGGGGAAGCGAGTGACCGCGGTGGATGGCCTCAGTCTCGAAGTCCGGCGTGGGGAAGTGTTCGGTTTCCTCGGCCCGAACGGCGCGGGGAAAACCACCACCCTCAAGATCTTAATGGGGCTTATCTATCCAACCAATGGGACCGCCAGGCTATTCAATTTGGACATGGGCGATCCTCGCGCCAAGACACGTCTGGGATTTCTTCCCGAATCGCCCTACTTCTACGACTACCTCACGAGCCGGGAGTTTCTCGAGTTCTACGGGCATTTGTTCGGGCTGTGGGGCGCTGTTCTGGGCAAGCGAGTCGACGAACTCTTGGAACTTGTCGGCATGACGCATGCCAAGGATCTCCAGCTCGGGAAGTTCTCAAAAGGTATGTTGCAGCGGGTGGGGGTCGCCCAAGCCTTGATTAATGATCCGGAGTTGGTGGTCTTGGACGAACCCATGTCCGGGCTGGACCCCATCGGGCGGAAAGAAGTTCGCGATCTGATCTTGCGTCTCAAAGAGTCCGGGAAGACGGTCTTGTTCAGTTCCCACATCTTGCACGATGCCGAAGTGTTATGCGATCGGGTCGCGATAATCCTGAAGGGGCGCCTCGTGGCCTGCGGCCGGGTGACCGACTTGCTGGATCAAGGGGCGAGTCACCAAGTGGAACTGGTCGTGGATCGTCTGACCCCCGAAGGGTTGGATCACTTACGTCCGCTTACCGACAAAGTGGTGATGCAAGGGGATCGGATGTTGGTGGTGCTGAAGAGCCAGCAGCAGGTCGGGGGAGCGCTGGAGATTATCCGCGCGGCGAAGGCTTGTCTGGTGTCGCTCAATCCTCAGAAGGGGTCGTTGGAGGACCTCTTCATTCGGGAGGTCAAAGGACATCGGAGTCCGCTGGAGAATCGCACATGAAAATCCTGTCGATCGCGCTGAATACCTTTCGAGAAAACTTGCGAGATAAGGTCCTCTACAATCTGCTGGTCTTTGCTCTGTTCATGATCGGCAGCTCTGTGCTCCTGTCACGGTTAACCTTGGGGGAATTCCACCGTCTCATTCTGGATCTTGGGCTAGGGAGTATTAATTTCTTCGGGGTGCTGATTGCCATTTTTGTCGGGATTGGACTGGTGAGCAAGGAGATCGAGAAGAAGACCATCTACACGATTGTGTCCAAGCCGGTGGCGCGATACCAATTTCTTCTCGGAAAGTATGTAGGCCTCACGATCACCTTGTTCGTCAATACGGTTGTCATGGCCCTGGGACTGTTGGTGGTGCTCTATGCTCAAGCTGTTCCCGTCGAGGGGATGCTCTTCAAGGCACTGGCGCTGATTTTCGTCGAGTTCATGGTGATCACCGCGGTCGCCCTGCTGTTTTCCACGTTTACCAGTGCCACCTTGAGTGCCATCTTCACGCTGGCGATGTATGTGATTGGGCACCTCACGGCTGACCTGCAAACATTCGGGGCGAAGATGGATGATCTCAGCCGGGGGATCTTGGACGGGATCTATTATCTCTTGCCCAACCTCGAACGCTTCAACTTGAAGGGGAATGTCGTTCATCACCTGGAAATAAGCGGTGCGGACCTGATGCTGATTGTCGCCTACGGAGCGACGTACACGGCAGTGCTCCTCTTCACGGCCAGCCTTATTTTTCAACGGCGAGATTTTCGTTAAGACGGCCAGCCAACGGGTCTGATTCTCCACTTGCATTATGTCAAGGAGCCAGGTATTGAAGGGAGTGTCACGACTGCCCTGTTCGTCGTTCGCGTTTTGAGATTCATACTGAGGAGTAGCTTCGATGAATGTGCCGTTGCTTGATCTGAAAGCTCAGTTCCAGCCCCTCCGTGCGGAGATCATGGCGGAGGTACACACTGTCTGTGATGAGCAAGGGTTTATCCTGGGGCCGCGCGTCGTGGCGTTCGAGGAGTCCGTTGCCCGGTACATCGGCGCTCGCTATGCGATCGGTTGCGCCTCCGGGAGCGATGCGTTGTTGCTCTCCCTCATGGCCATGGGAGTGAAGGCCGGCGATGAGGTCATCACCATCCCGTTTACGTTTTTTGCCACGGCGGGCGCGATTTCACGATTGGGCGCGAAGCCTGTGTTTGTGGACATTCAGCCGGATACGTTTAATATCGATCCATCCCTCATTGCGAAAGCGATCACACCGCGCACGAAAGCCATCATTCCCGTTCACCTCTTCGGGCAATGTGCGGACATGGCTGCGATCAATGAGATTGCCGGGCGAAAGCATGTGAAGGTGATCGAGGATGCTTGCCAAGCCATTGGGGCGGCACAGCAGGGGAAACGCGCCGGGATACTTGGAGACACCGGGTGCTTTAGTTTTTTCCCCAGCAAGAACTTGGGCGGTTTCGGAGATGGAGGGCTCATCACGACCAACGACAAAGCCCTTGCGGACTCCATGGCCATGCTCCGCGTTCATGGGAGCCAGGTCCGCTATCTCCACGATGCAGTAGGGATCAATAGCCGGTTGGATGCGCTCCAGGCTGCCGTCCTACAGATCAAATTGAAGTATCTTGACCAGTGGACCGAGGGGCGACGTCGGAATGCCGAACGCTATCAGCAGTTGTTTGCCCGGACGAAGTATGCGGATTGCGTCGCGCTTCCACCAACGGTGCCTGGCAATTTTCACGTCTATAACCAATTCACCGTGCGAGCGCCGAAGCGCGACGAGTTGCG
Organism: Nitrospiraceae bacterium; assembly: GCA_041491905.1. Lineage (GTDB taxonomy): Bacteria > Nitrospirota > Nitrospiria > Nitrospirales > Nitrospiraceae > Palsa-1315. The sequence continues at coordinate 12,642 of JBGPVY010000029.1, forward strand.
CGCCTTCCTCAAAGAGAAAGGGGTCGGTACGGAAGTGTACTATCCGCTCCCGATGCATCTCCAAAATTGCTATCGCGATTTAGGGCATCAGAAGGGCTCCTTCCCTCTGTCAGAACAGGCGGCCGAAGAGGTAATGTCTATTCCGATCTATGCCGAATTGACAGAGACGCAGCAGTCCTACGTTGTTGAGATGATTGCGGAGTTCTATCGCCGCGCTTAGCAGGATGCTGAAAAGGTCCGCCAGCGCGCGACAGGCACGGTCAGAAGGCCGAAGGTCGGGGTTCGAAGTTCCGAACACTTCAGCCTTCAGACCGTCTCGCCCGTCCCGCCAGTCTCGCTCGGCTATCCTGCTAGAAAGAAGGAGGCCATGATGAGGTCGATAACGTGGGGGGCCCTGTTCGTGCTCTCCTTGATATGGAGCACTGTGGCCTCCGGCAAGGAATTATCGCCTCGTGAAATTTATGAACAAGCCTCTCCAGCCGTGGTGATGGTGATGGGGTATGCGGATGGCGGCAGGAAAGGGAGTGGCGGAACTGGTTCGATCATTCAGTCAGACGGATTAGTCCTCACCAATGCCCACGTTGCGATCGAAGAGCAGACCGGGAAACCCTTCGCCCGTCTGTCCGTGTTTCTTAAGCCACCCCGAGTCACGGGAGAGTCAAAGAACGATCTCTCCCGTATGGTCCGCGCCAAGGTCGTGGCTTATTCACAACCATTGGATCTTGCCTTGTTGAAACTCGATGGTGCTACCGAAGCGCTGTCTGTGGTCGATGTGAGTGAATCGGGGAGGGCCAGGATCGGGGACCGAGTGGTGGCCATCGGTCATCCAGAACAAGGTGGCCTGTGGACCCTCACCACTGGGGTGATCAGCGCCGAAGTCGATAACTTCAATGGCGTGAAAGGCAAGCACGTGTTTCAAACGGAGACCGGTCTGAACCGTGGAAATTCAGGTGGGCCACTCTTGGATGGAGAAGGACGGATGATCGGAGTCAATACGTCGATTGCTCGCGTGGCCTCGGACGGCCTTCCAATCACGAGCATTAGTTTCTCGCTCAAGTCGAGCGTTGCCACACAATGGTTGCGGGAACAAGGCGTGGGGGTACGAGCTGGACAAGGGACACCGCTGCCCACTGGACACATGCAACCCGCGACCGACCAACCGCTGGCCCCGTCAGTTCAGCCCCAGGCCAAACCAGTCCAGCCTCTTCAGTCTGATCTATCGCTCAAGCCGACGATAAAGCCGGATGCGGTTCAGCCAGACCAGGTTCGTCCATACAATCTCGATCAGTTGATCAGCGATCGTGCGAAAGCCGAAGCCGACCTCGACAGCATGATGTCAGAGATGCGTGGGCGAATGAAGGGGCGATAGAAACGAGAAAGCCGCTTGGGAAAAGGCGCGTCCCTGGGCGAAGACGCTGTCTTGGCAGACTCAGGGCGGGCGGGTGAAGTAGCTGCCGGGGTCGGGTGGGTGAGAAGAGCGACTTTTTAAGCATCCAATTACGTCGTGACCGCCCCTTCCGAGGCAGAGGAGACGTGCCGCGCGTACTTACCCATTACGCCGGAGGTGTAGCGTGGCAGTGGTTGTTTGACCTTCTTGAGCCGGGCTTTGATCTCTTTCTGCGAGAGTTCCACGCTCAGCGTCCGTTTGGCGATATCGAAGACAATCATGTCGCCGTTCTTCACGGCGCCGATCGGGCCACCTTTGATAGCTTCCGGTGCGATATGGCCGGCCATCAGGCCATGGGTGGCGCCAGAGAAGCGGCCGTCGGTAAGCAGCGCGACGGAGTCGCCCAGGCCTGCACCAACGATAGCCGCGGTCACGCCAAGCATTTCTCTCATGCCAGGTCCGCCGGACGGGCCTTCATACCGAATCACCACGACATCGCCCGCTTTGATTTGACGGGATTGCACGGCGACAAAGGCATCTTCTTCCCTGTTGTACACCTTCGCCGGGCCACGGAACGTCATGATCGAGTGCCCGGCCACCTTCACGACGCAGCCGTCCGGAGCAAGATTTCCCTTTAAGATCACCAGCCCGCCGGTTTGCTTGATCGGATTCGACAGGGGTCTGAGGACTTGTTGGCCAGAAGTTTCCTTGGCGTCCTTGGCCTCTTCCCCAATCGTCCGGCCGGTCACGGTCGGTTGGCTGGCATGCAAGATGCCGGCATCGAGTAGCCGTTTGGCGACCAATGTGGTCCCTCCGGCCGCATAAAGATCCGAAGCCGTAAATCGGCCTCCCGGTTTCAGGTCGGCGAGCAACGGCACCTTCCGATTGATCTTGTCGAAGTCGTCGATGCTCAGCGTGATATTGGCTTCGCGCGCGATGGCAAGCAGATGCAGCACGGCATTCGTCGAGCCGCCGGTGGTCGCGACTGCGGCAATGGCGTTCTCCAATGATTTTCGCGTGATGATTTGGCGGGGCCGGAGGTCTCGCTTCAGCAGATCCATAACCATCTTCCCGCACTCGAAGGCCACATCATCCTTCCGTTGATCCATGGCCGGCACCCCGTTCCGTCCCATCGGCGAGATGCCGAGGAACTCGAACGCGATTGCCATGGTGTTGGCCGTGAACTGGCCTCCACAGGCGCCAGGGCCTGGGCAGGCATGGTCTTCGAGATCTTTGAGTTCGGCACTGGTCATTGTGCCGGACGCATGTTTTCCGACTGCTTCGAACACGTCTTGAATGGTCACGTCGTGGCCTTGGAACTGGCCCGGCATGATTGATCCACCGTAGAGCATCACCGACGGCAGGTTCAGGCGAGCGAGGGCCATCACAGTGCCGGGAATGGTTTTATCGCAGCCTGACAATGCCACTACTCCGTCAAACAAGTGGCCACGAGCCACGAGTTCGATCGAATCGGCAATCACCTCCCGACTGATCAACGAAGCCTTCATCCCCTCAGTCCCCATCGAAATCCCATCCGATACCGCGATGGTGTTGTACTCGATGGGGGTGCCGCCAGCAGCTCTGATGCCGGCTTTCACCCGTTCCGACAATCGGCGCAGGTGGAAGTTGCAGGGCATGACTTCGATCCAGGTGTTGGCGACGCCGATGATCGGGCGAGACAAGTCCTCGTCGGTGAATCCAACGGCTTTTAACATCGCGCGGGCCGGCGCCCGATCGGGACCGACCAGCAAAGTACGGCTTGTGAGTTTCAACTCTTTCGGCATGCCATGCTCATTCGCGCGAGACTCGCGAGGCTTGCGAGAAAAGTGAGACTGGTTGGAAGATTCATCTGTGCGAGTCGCGCCTGTCGTGCACGTCTCGCCTGTCTCGCGCATGACTTACGAGGGACGTACAAAAGAGGGCGGCCTTTTTCTGCTGGAGCGTCCGTGACGTGCTCCAGCCTCGTATTCCCCAGGGTCCCAAATAGTTGTTGAGCACCCTGCTATGGCTTCTTGGATAGAACTACTGCACGTACCCGCCCGCTGGAGGTGCCGGCGGTGCAGCATCGCCACCCATATGCGGATTGTCTTTCATCATGCCGTCATGAGGGTTGCCGTAGCCCCTGCCGGCATCCTTGTGCTGCTGCAGGATCTTCTCATGCTCGGACTTCTCCTTGGCACGCTGCTCCGGAGTCAACAGGGCGAGCACAGCCCGCCGGGCCTTAATGGAGACCATGCGTAAGCCGACCTGCAGATCCCCGCTCTGCTTCAACTTGGCTTCGACCGCTCCCAGGTCGGACTTCTCATCCTCGGTCAGGGCTTTCAACTCGCGCTCCGCTACCTGGATGTCGGCCTCGCTCATGATACGGGTCTTGTCCAGGTCGAGTTGCATGTCTTTGAGTTTCGTCACTTGCTCCGCGGTGAGCCCGATGTCTTGTTCGTGCTTGAGCAGATGCCGGATCAGGTGGCCGGTGCTGTTGTGCATCATGCCCGCGCCATATCCGCCCATCATGCTATGCCCGCCGCCCCCGTGTCCTTCCCTGCCGTAGTAGCCTGGCTCATTGGCCCAGACCGTAGATATCCCAACGGTCAGCGCGAATACCGATGCGACGCCCAGCCTCACGATTGTCTGCGTTCGCTGCTTCATGCCTGCCTCCTTAGGTTGAACCGAATGAAGACGTCTGACTCCACAATGACCAACGTCCCAGTAGCCCCTGCTCGCCCTTCAGCCCATTAAACAAGAATTGTACCGCGAGTGCAGCCGGCAACAGCCCCATCAAGCGGGCATAATTTTCTTCGCAAGTGGATGTAGCTTGCCAGATCGACCAACACAACGCAAGCCAACAACACAACTCGATGAGTCCACGAAGCGGTCTACGCTTCCAGCAATATGACTCTGGAAATGGTCGCAGGCCCTTCTCACATCGGCACTACCGGCAACGTAATGGCGGAGTGGCGCGCGACAAGCGCGAAGAGCGAGACTCGCGTGACGTGTGAGTCCTGTCCCTGCCAGTCGCGCTTTTCCCGCCAGTCTCGCCCGTCTCGCTTGAGTCAGGCATCGGCAATTGCAGCAGAAGCGTTCATGAATATTTTGGGCTGAGCGTCAGAGGTGTGATCGCTGTCGGGCCTGGGCGAGCAGTTCGGCACGCGGGTCCGGGTGCGCGATGGCCCTGAGTTGGTCGTATAGTTTGTGCTCCTCGTCGGTCGATGAGGGCGGCATCACGATCTGGATCGTCAGGAAGAGGTCGCCGTGGCCGCCGGCCGCCGCAGGGAGGCCCTTGCCCTTCAGTCGAAGCTTACTGTCAGCCCGACTCCCCGGCGGAACTTTCACCCGAACCGGTTCCATCAGTGTGGGAGCCATCACATCGGCGCCCAAGGCCGCTTCCCAGGGGAAGACCGGGAGAGAGACATGAATGTCGCTCCCCTGTCGGCGAAAGACGTTGTCCGGAGCAATCGTCACGCGCAAGTACAAGTCGCCGGGCTTGCCGCCGTTGGTGCCGGCTTGTCCCTTGCCTGCCACGCGAACCCTCGTTCCGTCCTGTACCCCGGCGGGGATTCGTACTTCGATCGTATTGGGATGCAGCGTGACACCGTGCCCCTGACAGGTTGGACAGGGACGTCCGCGAAAAGCTCCGCTCCCGTGGCAGGTCGAGCAGGGCACGGGCTCTTGCAAGGTCATGCGCTTCGTCACGCCGGTAAACACCTCGGCCAGCGTCAGTTGCACCTCTGTTTCAAGATCCTCGCCCTGCATGGCAAATCCACGAACATTGCCGGCTCGCCCTCGCCCCTTGAACAGATTCTCGAAGATGTCGGAAAACCCCTCCCCGCCAAACGAAGTCTCCGGGCCGTTTCCCCCTCGGGCGTCGGCCTGCCGGCGCGCCTGCTCGTAGGCCTCGGCCTGCTCCCAGTTGGCTCCATATTGATCGTATTTCTTGCGCTTGTCCGGATCGCTCAAGACTTCGTGCGCCGCGTTCAACTC
>JBGPVY010000301.1:0-3204 GCA_041491905.1 Nitrospiraceae bacterium
AGGAGCGCGCTCCCGCAGCCGGCAAACACCAACCAGAACGTGCCGATCGCTTCTGCCGCCAGTCGATTTGCCATGTCGCCTCCCCGGAATGTGTGATCCTGCCCCGCACTATGCCCGTAGGAGCGCAAAAGCGCAAGCCGCCCGCCGCCCCGGGCCGAGGCGGATCGCGGTATTCTTTTCGGCTCACGGTCTGGCTTCCAACACCAGGTTGAACGGTGTCTGCGTCGCGCGGCGGAATCGTGTGAGCCCGCCTTTCATGACCACATCTCGCAACCGTGCCTCCCACGCTTGGGCACCGAGGGCTGGGCCATTGTACGCCAGGGAAGCGGGTACGCAGATCATCGTCGACGCGGCGTAGAAGACTCTGCCCACCGGATTCAGGTTATCTTCCACACGGTCATTTGCGAACGGCTCCACAATCATCCAAGTACCATTCTGTGCGAGCGTCTTCTTCACATGTTTCGCAGCGCCGACAGGATCGCCCATGTCATGCAGACAATCGAAGTGGGCGACGAAGTCGTATTCCTTGCCGGGATAGTCTGTGGACTTCGCCGCTACGAAAGTCACGTTTTTCAGGCCTGCTTCCTTGGCCCGTTTTCGTGCCGTCAGGATCGAGGCCTTATGGCAATCGAAACCGATAAAAGTGGATGTGGGGTAGGCCTTCGCCATGATGATGGTGGATGCCCCGAACCCGCAGCCGACATCCGCAACTTTCGCACCCCTCTTGAGCTTTGCCTCCACACCGTCGAGGGACGGAATCCAATTCGCCACGAGGTTGCCCAGGTAGTTTTGACGGAAGAATCTCTCCGTGCCTTCAAACAATCGGTGATCGTGCTGATCCCACCCGAGGCCCTTGCCGGTCTTGAACCGCTGCTCGATCTTGGGGTTGGCTGAAAATGTGGCCGCGATGACCTGAAACGCACCGGGGAGAAAACAAGGACTGCTTTTATCGGCGAGTGCCATCGCCTGTTCTTCGGGGAGCTGGTACCGACCGGTTCCGGCGTCATAGGTCACGTATTCACCTGCCGCCTGATTGCCCAGCCACTCACGGACGTACCGTTCGGCTGTCTTTGTCGCCTTTGCGAGTTCAGCCGGTGTGACGGGACCCGCCTTCGCCATAGCTTTGTAGAGACCGAGCTTGTCGCCAAGGAGTACCATGTTGGCGCTCATCGCGGCCCCAATGTCACCGACTGCCTTGCCCATGAATGCGTTCAGCTTGTCCGTATTGACCGCCATGATGCGCCTCCCTTGGAATAATTCGGCGCATCCTTTGCCAGTTGTTCGCGGCTGTCAAGCTGGAACGAATGGAGTAGAATACCGCCGTGAACACGATCTCGAAGGGGTGAAGGAGGCACCGAGCATGAAAGAGTATCGCGTCAAGCCGGACGGACAACTCAACTTGGATACGTGTAACCCTGACGACACCGGTGAGTACAAGAAAACGGATCAAGGCAAAGAGAAGGCAAAGGCCATTACGGTTCAGTTGATCGGCAGGCTTGAGGAGCTGCAGGAACGCCTCTATGCCAACGGCAACCGCGCGGTGCTCATCGTGTTGCAGGGGATGGATACCAGCGGTAAGGACGGGACGATCAAGAGCGTGATGTCAGGTGTGAATCCGCAGGGCTGCAAAGTCGTGTCCTTCAAAACTCCCTCGTCGGAGGAGCTGGATCATGATTTCCTGTGGCGCGTGCATCAAAAGGCACCGTCCAAGGGCCAGATCGGTATCTTCAATCGCTCGCACTATGAGGACGTGCTTATCACCCGCGTTCATGGGTGGGTATCGGACAAGGTGGTGAAACAACGGTTTAATCAGATCAAAGAATTCGAGGAGCTACTCCATGAGAGCGGGACGACCATTCTTAAGTTCTTTCTGCACATCTCGAAAGATGAACAGAAAGAACGGCTGGAAGAACGCATTCGCGATCCGGAGAAGCGCTGGAAATTCAACGAAGGGGATCTCGAAGAACGGAAACTGTGGAAGAACTACATGGATGCGTTCGAGGACGTGATGGCTGCCACAAGCACCGATCATGCACCCTGGTATATCGTGCCGGCCAATCGGAAATGGTATCGCAATCTCGTGGTCGCTGATCGTGTCGTTGACGCCTTGGAAGACATGGAACTCAAGACGCCGCCCGCTCCCGCAGGGGTCAACTTCGATACGTTGAAGATTGTATAACGAGTCAGTCGCCGCAAGAGTTGCGGACATGAAGCTGTTGGGTGATGTCAGTGTGGATCGTGAAGCATTCTTCGTTGGAAATGCGATTCGCCTTCAGACCCATTTCATATTGGAAGAGGAGGCTGTTTCTTGACACGTTGGGCAGGGCTATATTAGCATGCGCCTCGAACTGATAGGCGCGTAGCTCAGGGGGAGAGCGCTACCTTGACACGGTAGAGGTCGACGGTTCAATACCGTCCGCGCCTACCACCCAGCTGAGGGCATCCGCTTGCCTCTCGTAGGCGGGGTGCCTTTGTTGTTTCTAGTGCTTGGTCGATTTAATGCATGTCATGAAAATTACGCTCAAAAATGGCAGCAGTCGGGATATTCCAGCGGGGCAGACCGTTGGGTTTGCCCTGTCGGCTCTCGGCCTGACGCTTGGACCGGACATCCTTGCGGCGAAGGTGAATGGCCAGACCGTAGATCTCTCAAGCACTTTGACGGAAGATGCTGAGGTGGCCCCACTGCAGTTCGACAGTGCAGAAGGCCGTGAGGTCTACCGCCATAGCAGTACTCATATTATGGCGCAGGCCGTCAAAGAGGTCTTTCCCACCGCACAACTGACGATCGGCCCGGCCATCGAGGATGGGTTCTTCTATGACTTTGCTTTTGAGCGCCCCTTTACCCCGGAAGATCTCGAGAAAATTGAAGCGCGAGCGAAAGACATCATCAAACGAGCCCTTCCTGTGAAACGGGCAGAATTGTCGAAGCAAGAAGCGGTAAAGTTTTTCCAGAAAGGCGGGGAAGCCTACAAGGTTGAGTTGATTCAAAGACTGGCAGATGGGCAGGCCATCTCAGTCTACAGCCAGGGGGAATTCACCGATCTCTGCCGCGGCCCGCATCTCCCGACGACAGGTCATGTCGGGGCATTCAAGCTCCTGAACACGGCCGGAGCGTACTGGCGCGGCGACGAACGCAATCCCATGCTGCAGCGGATCTATGGGACATCCTTCCCGACCCAGGCGGAACTCGACGCGCATCTCGCG
>JBGPVY010000229.1:0-4825 GCA_041491905.1 Nitrospiraceae bacterium
GTCCAGCCGAGCTTTTTCTTCGCCTTGGCGGCATCCCCCAACAGCGTGTCCACTTCGGCCGGGCGAAGGAACTGGGGATCCACTACCACATGGTCCCGGTAGTCGAGCCCGAGGCGCGAGAACGCCGCCTCGGCGAATTCCCGCACCGAGTGCTGCTCGCCGGTCGCGATGACGTAGTCTTCCGGTTCGTCCTGCTGCAGCATCATCCACATGGCCTTGACGTACTCGCGGGCATGGCCCCAGTCCCGCCGCGCATCCAGGTTGCCAAGCCGGACCTCCTTGGCCAGGCCGAGCTTGATCCGCGCCGCGTGGGAGGAGATCTTCCGGGTGACGAACTCGAACCCCCGGCGCGGAGACTCGTGATTGTACAGGATGCCGGAGGAGGCGCGGACGCCGTAGGCCTCGCGGTAGTTCAGGGTCAGGTAGAACCCGGCCACTTTCGAGATGCCGTAGGCGGACCGCGGGTGGAAGGGCGTGGATTCGGTTTGCGGCACCTCCCGCGCTTTGCCGAACATCTCGCTGGACGCGGCGAAATAATACCGGCATTGGGGAGTGCAGTCCCGCAAGGCCGCCAGGACGTGGTGTGTCCCGTTGATGTTCGCGTTGAGCGTGGAGAACTCGTCCTCGAAGGAGTATGCCACGAAGCTTTGCGCGGCCAGATGGTAGCACTCGTCCGGCGATACCGCCTTGAAGACCCGGTAGATGCTGGGCAGGCTCTCCATGGAGGCCGCGTGTAAGTGGAGCCTGTCCCGGAGATGCAGAATGCGCCAGAGCCGGTGCTCCGGATCCTCGATCGCCACCCGCCGGACGATCCCGTGCACCTCATATCCCTTGTCCAACAACAATTCGGCCAGGTACGATCCGTCCTGCCCGGTGATGCCGGTCAACAGCGCCCGCTTCATTCCGTTATCCCTAGGATAATTCACCTATGCTAGTTGCCCAACACCTGTTTTTCTATGCCTGTTGAAGTATAACAGATTTATAGACGCGAACCGTTTCTCTGGCAGCGCGATCCCACGAAAACCGAGCCGCCTGCCTGATGCCACGCGAGTGAAGGTCCTGCCACAAATCGGGATTGTTAAGCACGCGCTCAATCTCTTGCGCGAAGGTTTCTGGGTGCTGTGGATCGACAAGAATCGCGGCGTCCCCGGCCACCTCCGGCAATGAAGATGCACTCGAGCTAATGACCGGGCAGCCGCAGGCCATGGCCTCCAACACAGGGAGCCCGAATCCTTCGTAGATTGAGGGAAACACAAACAGCGTTGCGTTTTGATACAGCTCAATGAGTCGGTCGTCGGTAACAACTCCCGTGAACACCGTCTGCTTCTCGATACCGACCCGCTTGACTTGCTCGTATAGGTCGCGCCGTTGTCGGAAATCCCCCACAAGCACCAAATCGTGGACATCCCGGATCGCGAAGGGCAGCCGGGCAAAGGCGTTCACCAGCGTTTCAATGTTCTTGGTCGGATCAGCCCCTGCCACGCTGAGTATGTAGGGCCTAGATCCCTGGTAGGTGCGCCCAGGTGGGGCCGGTCGGAACCTTTCCAGATCAACTCCTGGATAGACCACCGTGAGACGATCATCTGGGAGCCCGAGACGCGTAATAATGTCGTGTCGTGAAGACTGTGAGTCCGTCACGACGTGATCAATCTTCGACCATTTATTGCCAACCACAAGGCGTTCAAGCAGACTGTTCAAGTTGCGGCGGTGTGCTGGACTGCCAAAAAGGAGCGGCTTGACATCATGTATCGTTACCACAAACTTCCCGCGTTTCCAGGCAATGCAGGAGTCATACGGGAAATGCAGCAGGTCGTACCGCCCAACGAGCAACGGCGAGACCTGCTCCCAGAACCGACGTTTAAAAATTGGAAAACGGATTAGACGGTACCGTATGTTCGGCCGTTCCGGAAATTGGTACGAGTCGTCTGGCATCAGGATCTCGTAATGGTTCTCCGTATCGACTCGGCCCAGGGCCTCAATCAGCCCTCGGCAGTAGCGCCCGAGGCCCACATTAAAATTCTTCAAATGCCAGGCGGCGATAACGATCTTCATGCGCCTAACTTGGTTGCTCCCACGATCAGGGCCTCCCCGAACAGCACAGCGTCCGAGAGAAGCGCCTGTCGGACCTCTGACACTCGAGAATGCGTTCTCGCCGACTTCCTCCCGCGGGTCAGCATAAGCAACCGGAGTAGTTGGTGGAATAGGGATCCTCGCTTGAGATAACGATTCGTCTGGACCAGATCCACGCGAAAGCCCCAGTGGCTCAGTATATAACGGAGCTCCAGAAACCCAATCGGGTTAATATGGGCGAGAGCCTGTTCGGCTCCAGTCGCCGGATCGATATCGATCATGTAGTGGAACTGGTCGGGATAGCCCCTGAACAAATAACTGAGACGCGATCGGAGGGACAGCACGTTCGGAGTGCTCACATAGATGCGGCCGCCGGTCCGGAGTATGCGATTCGCTTCCCGCGCCAGCAAGTGCGGGTTTTCGATATGCTCGATGCCTTCGATACAGGCAAGTGCATCAAACTCAGCGTCTTCGAAAGGCAGTCGGGCATTAAGGTCTGCGCGTACACAGGTCCGGCCAGGGATAACCAAGGCATCTGGGTTGAGATCCGCCGAAACCACCTCGAGGCCCCGCTCCAACAACATGTGGCTAAGCGCCCCAGTGCCGCAAGGCAAATCCAGCACGCGGCGGTGATTCGCGCTCAGGATAAGCTCCGCAATCCGGACCCGCGTCATGTGGACGGTGTTCGGTCCGCGGTGCTCTGGATGCACGTCATCAAACTTGAGAACGCTGTCCTGAAGTTGAACGGACCGGCCCTGGATTAGCTCAGGCTCAGGCATCGGGGCGCATCCTTTCGGTTTGCATATAGGACCACACTGTTGGTTCCACCCTTGGTTCTGCTATGATAACAATAAACTATGACCATCGTTGCGGCCTCACCTTATGCCGACCGTTAGCGTCGTCATCCCGGCGTACAATGGTGTCTCACGATACCTGGATGAAGCCATTCAGGGTGTGCTGGCCCAGACGTTTCAGGCATTCGAACTCATTGTGGTTGATGATGCGTCCACTGACGACACCGCCAGCGTGATCCAGCGCTTTCCGCAAGTCCGCTATTTCATGCGGGCCGCCAACGGCGGACAGGCCGCCGCCCGTAACGACGGCGCTCGCCTCGCAAAAGGAGAGTACCTGGCCTTCCTCGACCAGGATGATCTCTGGGAACCTTCGATGCTTGAAGAGACAGTGGCTGTGCTGGAAGCGGACCCGGCAGCGGCCATCGTCCACTGCGACGGCTATCAGGTCAACGAACGAAACGAGATTCTGGAATACGACGGCGCGATGAAGCCCACGGCTAGTATCACCCAGATACTGCGCGGCGGCCATGACGTGGCGACCTCCGGTTCGCTGTTTCGAAAAGCCTGCTTCGATGCTGTAGGTGGGTATGACGAACAACTCCCTATCTGGGAAGACATTGACCTGGCCATTCGACTGTACCAACAAAACCGGATTGTTCATCTTCCGAAGCCGCTCTACCGCCACCGCCTGTACGCCAACAACGCGTCACGGGAAATCTCCTCCGAACGGGCGTTGCGCGGGCGCCAACGCTTTCTGGAGAAGCACGGTCCATCCTGCCAACCCGGCACTTCGGAGGCACAGGCACTCGCCCGCGACTGGGCCCACTATTACGGAGACCTCGGCAAGCACTTCCTCCATGCAGGGCGCATCGAGGAGGGACGCCGGGCTTTCTGGCGCTCGCTGCGTTACCAACCATTCAGCCATAAGGCACTGCTGAGACTGCTGCGCTCGTACCTCACACGCAGGATGCCGGCTGCAACGGTGCCTTCACAGCGTATACCGTAATCTCGGGCCCATAGCCGAGGTGGCCGGAAATCAGGCAGACCGGGCTCGCAACAAGCTTCTCGATCAGCTTTCGGAAGGGCACCCGGCCCGTGTGCCGTTCCTTCCAGAATTGATCAAGACTCGACATAAAAAAATGTGTGCCAACGCCTGTTCGAAAGTTGACGGGGCGGAAGCCGATTCGGGTCAACAGCCGATCGAGCGCCGATTTCTCAAAATGATAGAGATGGCGCGGCGGATCCCACCCGACCCACCACCGCACGAAGAGGCGCGCCTCGAGACTGGACGCGTTCGGTACCGTAATGACCAGCAGTCCCTCCGGCTTCAGCAACTGCCGGAGCCGAGCCAGCACGTCCCATGGACTGAACAGGTGCTCGAGCGTATGGCTGAGCACGATGACGTCGAAGAACTCCTCCTTGAAAGGCGCATCCTCCAGAGTGCCGGTATGGATCCGGTCGCCGACCCGATCCCGGGCCTGGGCCGCTGCGACCTTGCTGATCTCAATGCCGTACACGTCCCAGCCCTGTTCCTGGAAGGTCTTGAGATTCACGCCCGTCCCGCACCCGACGTCTAACAGGCGGCCTTGCCCAACCCAGGGGAGGATGTTCCTCCCGCGAAAGACGCGGCGCGTCTTCTCCGGCCACAGCAAGATTTTGCGAAGGGACTGCCATGGTCCTGTCGCTCCGGACGCCGGATAGCCATAGAAGTCCTCCCTAATCCACCGCTTCACCCGCCGGGAGAACCGTTTCAGCGATCGCTCGAACCCGGTTCGGCTCTTTGGCGGCGTGGGTGCATAATACCGCTCCGGATAGTACCGGCCGATCTCCGCCTCTGTCGGGCGAGGGTTGAGGTACCGGAATCCGCACCCCTGGCACCGGACCACCGTGAAGGTCTCTTCCGAGCCCCCGAGCATCAGGTCCCGCTGGCACAGGGTGACTAGACCATTCCCCGACCCGCA
>JBGPVY010000108.1:0-8982 GCA_041491905.1 Nitrospiraceae bacterium
ACGAAACCATCGTACGAAACTTCGCCATCGATCTCGCTGATGACGGCCGTCTCCTTCGGTTTTCTGGCCTCAAACAACTCAGCCACACGAGGCAGACCACCTGTAATATCTTTTGTCTTAGTCGTCTCCCGCGGAATCTTGGCCAACACATCACCGGGAGTGACCACTGCGCCTTTCTCGACGAAGATATGTGCCCCGACCGGGAGCAGATAGCGAGCCACGTTTGCCGCCGCTGCTACCTTGGCAGTCTTCCCACCCTCATCCTTGATCGACACGCGTGGACGCAACGTCGCACCACTATGCTCAACGATGACCTTGCGGGAGAGGCCGGTGACTTCATCGAATTCTTCCTTCATGGAGACACCTTCGATGATGTCTCCATACGCCACCTTACCGCCAACCTCAGTGAGGATGGTCAGTGAGTACGGATCCCATTCGACCAATTTCTGGCCCACCTCAACGCGACCACCATTTTTAACCTTGATCTTGGCACCGTAGACGACTCCGTACTTCTCGCGCTCACGCCCTGTCTCATCGACGATGGCAATCTTGGCGTTCCGATTCATGACGACCCATTCACCCTCTTTATTCTGGACCGCAATCCCGGCGTTATTGAAGTCGGCATTCTTCTTGGCATCGAAGCTCATGAACTTGATGGTGCCGGCGTGCTTTGCTTCGGTTACCGTCTGCTCAACCACTTTGCTCGCCGTTCCACCGATGTGGAACGTCCGCATGGTCAGCTGTGTTCCTGGCTCACCGATCGACTGTGCCGCAATGACACCAACGGGCTCGCCTTTTTCGACCAACCGTCCGCGAGCCAAATCGCGCCCATAACACGATCGACAGACTCCACGGCGTGACTGACAGGTCAGCACCGAACGAATCTTGACGTGGTCGACCGCAGCTTCCACGATCGCCTTTGTCCGGTCCTCGTCAATCTCCTCATTGAACGACACAATGATCTCACCTGTCACTGGATCACGAATATCTTCTGCGGCCAACCGTCCCAACACCCGCTCTTCGATCGGCTGAATGATTTCGCCTCCCTCGACCAACGCACTCACAATGATGCCATCGATGGTGCCGCAATCGATTTCGTTGATAATCACATCCTGTGCGATATCCACCAAGCGACGCGTGAGATAACCGGAGTTGGCAGTCTTCAACGCCGTGTCGGCCAACCCCTTACGGGCACCGTGCGTCGAAATGAAGTACTGCAACACCGTTAATCCTTCGCGGAAGTTGGCGGTAATCGGAGTCTCAATGATTTCACCGGACGGCTTCGCCATCAAACCGCGCATACCACCCAACTGGCGGATCTGCTGGGAGCTTCCTCGAGCACCGGAATCCGCCATCATGAAGATTGGATTGAAGGACTCAGCCTTGCTCGGATCACCACCCGAGCCCAATTCCTTCATCATTTCATTGGCAATCTGTTCAGTCACATGAGCCCAGATGTCGATCACCTTGTTATAGCGTTCGCCGTTGGTGATCAACCCCTCGGCATACTGCCGTTCGATCTCCGTGACCTCATGCTGAGCCTTCCCCAGCAATTCTTGCTTCTTAGTCGGAATATGCATGTTGTCGATGCAGATCGAGATGCCGGCACGCGTGGCATATTCGAACCCCGTGTCCTTGACCTTATCGAGGAACGTGACGGTCTCGCGGTGACCGCACTGGCGATAGACGGTGTCGATGAGCTTGGTCATTTCCTTCTTGGTCATGAGCTTATTCGCGTTGGCGAAAGGCAATCCCGGAGGGAGCACGTCCGACAGGATGACTCGCCCGACGGTGGTCTGAACGAGGTTCCCCTCGATCCGCACCTTGATCCGCGCATGCACTTCCAATTCTCGCGAATCAAACGCGATGCGCACTTCCTCCGGTGAGCCGAACAATTTCCCCTCTCCCTTACATCCTGCACGCTCTTTGGTCAGCCAATAACAGCCGAGCACCATGTCCTGCGACGGCACCGCAATCGGCTTGCCGTTGGCGGGCGAGAGAATGTTATTGATCGACATCAGCAGCACGCGCGCCTCGACCTGCGCTTCGACCGACAGTGGAACGTGGACCGCCATCTGGTCACCGTCGAAGTCAGCGTTGAATGCGGCACAGACCAGCGGATGCAGCCGGATGGCCTTGCCTTCAACCAGCACGGGATCAAACGCCTGGATACCGAGACGGTGTAACGTCGGTGCACGGTTCAGCAGCACAGGATGCTCGCGAATCACCTCGTCAAGCACGTCCCACACTTCCGGCCGTTCTTTTTCGACTAAGCGTTTGGCACTCTTGATCGTAGTCGCCGCGCCTCGTTCCTCCAGTTTGTGGAAGATAAAGGGCTTGAAGAGTTCAAGCGCCATCTTCTTGGGCAACCCGCATTGATGCAGCCGAAGCTCTGGTCCCACGACAATGACGGTCCGGCCAGAATAATCGACCCGTTTACCGAGCAGGTTTTGGCGAAAGCGCCCCTGCTTCCCCTTCAGCATATCGCTCAACGATTTGAGCGGCCGCTTGTTGGGTCCACGAATCGCGCGACCGCGACGACCGTTATCGAAGAGCGCATCAACCGCTTCCTGCAACATCCGCATTTCGTTTCGGATAATCACGCCTGGCGCCTTCAGCTCGATCAGCCGCTTCAGGCGATTATTCCGATTAATGACGCGGCGGTATAGATCGTTCAGATCCGATGTCGCAAACCGTCCGCCGTCCAGCGGCACAAGCGGACGCAACTCCGGTGGCAGCACCGGAATCACATCCATGATCATCCACTCAGGCATGTTTCCAGACTTGCGGAAGGCCTCGATGACTTTCAGTTGCTTCGCGTATTTCTTCTTCAGCGCTGCGGAGGCCGACGTCTTAGCCTTAGCCTTGATCTCATCCCATTTGGCATTGATGTCGATCTTGCGGAGCAACTCCCGAATGGCATCGGCACCGATCCCGACTTTGTAGGAACCGGGGCTGTATCCCGATTGAAGCGAGCGAAGCTTTTCCTCCGAGACCAGCTCCTTTTCCGTCAAATCTGTCGATCCTGGATCGACACAAACATAGCTCTCGAAATAGAGAATCCGCTCCAGCCCTTTGAGGCTCATGTCGAGCAAGGTTCCGATCCGACTCGGCACACCCTTGAGGAACCAAATATGCGCAACCGGCGCCGCGAGCTCGATATGGCCCATGCGCTCTCGGCGGACTTTGGACTGAATGACCTCGACACCGCACTTGTCACAGACAATACCGCGGTGCTTCATGCGCTTGTACTTACCGCAGTTGCACTCCCAATCCTTGATCGGACCGAAAATCTTCGCGCAAAACAGTCCGTCTTTTTCCGGTTTAAACGACCGGTAATTGATGGTCTCCGGTTTCTTCACTTCGCCGTAGGACCACGACCGAATCTTTTCGGGTGACGCGATCCGGATCCGCATCGAATCGAACGACACCGCATCGCGCGGCTTCTCAAACAATGTATAGACGCCTTCCAAGGTAGTGACCTCCTCTGATGCCGACCGCTACGGCCGGCACACAAATGGGTTAGTCTTGCGACTTGATCAGTTCGACGTCGAGGCCCAAACTCTGCAGCTCTTTGACCAAGACGTTAAACGACTCGGGTAATCCAGGCTCCAGAAACGGCTCACCCTTGACGATCGCTTCGTACATCCTCGATCGGCCCGGCACGTCGTCCGATTTCACCGTCAAGAACTCTTGCAGCGTGGAAGCAGCGCCATAGGCCTGCAACGCCCACACTTCCATTTCTCCCAACCGCTGGCCGCCGAATTGGGCCTTGCCACCGAGGGGCTGCTGCGTAACGAGCGAATAGGGGCCGATCGACCGCGCGTGAATCTTGTCGTCGACCAAGTGGTGGAGCTTTAAGACATACATGTAGCCGACCGTGACGGGGCTGCCGAACATTTCCCCGGTTCGGCCGTCCATCAGCATGGTTTGCCCGCTGGTCGGCAAGTTCGCCTTCTTGAGCAGTTCCTTAATCTCTGTTTCTGACGCTCCATCGAACACCGGGCTCGCCACCTTGATCCCCAATGTCCAGGCCGCCCAACCCAGGTGAGTTTCTAGAATCTGACCGACGTTCATACGTGACGGCACACCGAGCGGATTCAGCACAATTTCCACCGGCGTCCCATCCGGCAAGCACGGCATGTCTTCCTCGGGCAAGACCCGAGAGACCACGCCTTTGTTTCCATGCCGCCCGGCCATCTTGTCGCCGACCTGAATCTTGCGCTTCATCGAGACATAGACCTTGACGAGCTTGATCACGCCGGGCGGAAGCTCATCGCCCCTCTTCAGACGCCCAACCTTCTCGTCGTACAGCGTCTGAAGGATTTCGATCTGCTCCTTTGCCCGCCGCTCGACGTCCTCCAGCTCTTTCTGCTCGTCAGGATCGCTCAGAATGATGTAGCGGACAGTCTCATCCGGCAACCGCTTGAGAATCTCTGCGGTCAGCTTGCCTTTCTTCTTCAGAATGACATCGCCGCTCTCAGTATCCATCAAGTCACGGCCGACTACCTTCCCCAGCAGCAGTTTTCTGATCTTCTTCGTTTTCTCTTCGTCAATGATACGAAGCTCCTCGTGGTGATCACGCTGGAGCTTCATCGCATCTTCGCTTTCGATACTCTTGGATCGTTCGTCCTTATCGAGCCCCTTGCGCGAGAAGATTTTCACATCAACGACGATCCCCTCGACGCCCGGCGGCACCGTTAACGATGTATCCTTCACATCGCCCGCTTTCTCACCAAAGATGGCCCGCAGCAGTTTTTCTTCCGGCGTGAGCTGTGTTTCGCCTTTCGGCGTCACCTTCCCGACCAGAATATTTCCGGGCTTCACCTCGGCCCCGATACGGATAATCCCGCTCTCGTCGAGATCGCGAAGCGCCTCTTCTCCGACGTTCGGGATGTCGCGAGTAATGTCCTCTTTCCCCAACTTGGTATCGCGGGCTTCCACCTCGAACTCCTCAATGTGAATCGAGGTGAACGCATCCTCCCGTACCAGTTTTTCACTCAATAGAATGGCATCTTCAAAGTTGTATCCACCCCAAGGCATGAAGGCGACGAGAATGTTCTTGCCTAATGCCAGTTCGCCGTGATCAATGGCGGGACCATCAGCCAAGACCTGTCCCACTTTCACTGGCTGCCCAAGCCGCACCACTGGCGTCTGCGTGATGGTCGTACTCTGATTCGATCGCTGGAACTTGATCAGATCATACACATCCAGGCCGGCATCATTCCTTCTCCGACCTTCTTTCGAACCGGCACGCACGACGATCCTCGTGGCATCCACGCTTTCCACAACGCCGGCACGCCGGGCCTGCACGACATAGCCCGAGTCACGTGCGACCACGGTTTCCATTCCCGTGCCGACTAACGGAGCCTCCGACTTGAGCAGCGGCACCGCCTGACGCTGCATGTTCGATCCCATCAAGGCACGGTTAGCGTCGTCGTGCTCCAAGAACGGCACCAAGGCCGTGGCCACGCTCACCACCTGCTTCGGCGACACGTCCATGTACTCGATCTTGTCTGAGGTGGCTGTCACGAAATCTCCGGCAGCTCGCGCCGAGATGGTTTCGGATACCAGCCGACCAGAAGCATCCACTTTCGCGTTCGCCTGCGCGATGATGTACTTGTCCCCTTCGATCGCGGAAAGAAATTCGATCTCGTCGGTAACTCGTCCCTTCACCACTTTGCGATAGGGCGCTTCAATAAACCCGAACTTGTTGATGCGCGCATAAGTCGCCAGTGACGTGATCAAGCCGATGTTCGGACCTTCCGGCGTTTCGATCGGACAAATACGGCTATAGTGTGAAGGATGGACATCGCGAACTTCGAACCCCGCCCGCTCCCTGGTCAACCCTCCGGGACCGAGCGCGGAAAGCCGCCGCTTGTGCGTAATTTCTGCGAGCGGATTCGTTTGGTCCATGAACTGAGACAACTGGCTGCTGCTGAAGAACTCTTTCACTGCGGCGACGACGGGTTTCGCATTGATCAAATCGTGCGGCAACACCGTTTCCATATCCAGCAGGTTCATCCGCTCCTTGATACTGCGCTCCATCCGAACCAGCCCGAGTCGGAATTGATTCTCCAACAACTCGCCGACCGAACGGACACGACGATTGCCCAAGTGGTCGATGTCGTCGATTTCGCCCTTGCCCAGCTTCAAGTTCACGAGATAGCGGATCACCTCGACCATGTCCTGCGCCGTCAGCGTCCGCTGCTCCAACGGCAGATCGAGGCCGAGCTTCTTGTTCAACTTCAGGCGCCCGACCGGCG
This sequence comes from Nitrospiraceae bacterium, assembly GCA_041491905.1. GTDB lineage: Bacteria > Nitrospirota > Nitrospiria > Nitrospirales > Nitrospiraceae > Palsa-1315. Next base: position 6,267 of record JBGPVY010000108.1, read on the forward strand.
AGAGATCGTACCGTTTGGAGTTCAAGAACAAATTGTCGAAGAGGGCTCGTGCCGTGTCGACTGAGGGCGTTTCTCCCGGCCGTAAGCGACGATAGATCTCGACCATCGCCTCCTCTTTCGAGGCGGTCTTATCCATCTCCAGCGTATCCAAGATCACCGGCGTAGACGTGACCGTATCGAAATAGATCGCCTTGAATTCTTCGATGTCGCTCTCGAGCAGCGTCTCGACAATCTCGGCAGTGAGCCGCTGATTTTTTTCGGCTATCTTGGTTTTCTTTGAATCCACCAGTTCGGTCAATACCGCGCGGCCGACCAGCTCGCTCGGCGCAAGCGGGATTTCTTTCACGCCAGCTGCCTTGAGCTTCGCGATAAGCCCCTTCGTGAACTTGGCGCCTTCCCGTACCAGCGGCTCCTTGCCGCCCTTTTCAAGCACTTCAGCCGAGCAGCGCAGCCCCTGATGGATCTCTGGGTCGAGCTTGCGCAGCATCTTGCCATTGACGACCCGAACTTCCTCGACCGGGTAATACATCTTGAGCAAATCGTCGCTTGAAAACCCGAATGCCTTCAACAGAATGGTCGTCGGCATTTTTCGCCGACGGTCGATGCGCACATAGAGAATGTCGCGTGCATCAAACTCGAAATCCAGCCACGATCCGCGATAGGGAATGATCCTGGCGGAATACAACACCTTGCCGCTGGAGTGCGTCCGCCCCTTATCGTGCGTAAAGGACGCACCGGGGGACCGATGCAACTGGCTCACCACCACACGCTCCGTGCCGTTGACAATGAAGGTCCCGCGTTCCGTCATGAGCGGCAGCTCGCCGACGTAGACTTCCTGCTCTCGGACGTCGAGCACTTTTTTCTTGGGGCCCTTGTCTTCTTTGTCGAACACGACCAGGCGCACCCGGAGTTTCAGCGGAACGGCAAAGGTCATCCCCTGCTCAAGGCATTCCCGCTCATCGTACTTGGGAGTGCCGAGCGTGTAGCTCGTAAACTCCAATACGGCCGTATTGTTGTAGTCAGGAATCGGAAAGACACTCGCTAGGGCTGCCTGGAGCCCGTGATCTTTGCGACGTTCCGGCTCGACCTCCCGCTGAAGGAATTCTTCATAGGAGCGCTTCTGGATCTCAATAAGATCAGGAATCTCGATGCTACTATGAATGCGAGAGTAGTCTTTCCGCTCGATGAACTCTTGCAGAGTCGTTTCGGACATTCGTCGGTCCTCCACTACAATGGTCAGACTGTGGGCGCCCGCACATGGCAGGCACTCACAGATACTAGAGACTGGTCAAATCGAGGCTACTTGATCTCGACTTTGGCACCGCTCTCTTCGAGCTTCTTCTTCATGGTGTCGCATTCTTCCTTCGTGACACCAGTTTTCACGGGCTTTGGCGCGCCTTCGACCAGATCCTTGGCTTCCTTCAAACCGAGGCTGGTGAGTTCGCGGACGATCTTAATGACTTGGATTTTCTTGTCCGCCGGAGCAGACACGAGCACGACGTCGAATGCCGTCTTCTCCTCGGCTGCCGCTGCTGCACCCCCTCCGGCAGTAGGAGCGGCGGCGGTGACCGGTGCGGCAGCAGTGACGCCGAATCGGGCCTCTAACCCCTTCACGAGTTCCGCCAAATCGAGCACGCTCATCGTCTCGATGGCCTTGATCAACTCTTCCTGTGACAATTTTGCCGTTGTCGTTGACATGTCCCCTTCTCCTTTTCGTTTATCCTGAATGGCTGCAATGACTCTCACAAATTTCGACAAGACTGCACTGAGCGTATACATCAGGCCACGTGCCGGTCCCTGCATGGCCGACAACAACATCGCAATGAGAACTTCCTTCTTCGGTAGCTTTGCAACAGCCGCCAACTCAGCCGGCTGCACCACCTTGCCCTCCAACACACCGATGGTGATCTTAATTTTCTGTTCACGTTTCTCCGCCAGAATAAAATCCCGAAGGATCTTGGCCGGAAGCACCGGATCGTCATAGCCGATCACCAGCCCCGTTGGTCCCTTTAGGTACTTCTTCACCCCGGAAAGGATCGTGCCCTCAGCAGCACGGGCAGCCAACGTATTCTTGACGACCTTGTATTCGGCTTTGGCACCTCGCAATTGCTTGCGAAGTTCCGTGACCTGGTTTACGGAGAGCCCGGCACTTTCGGTGACAATGGCAAGCCGTGCACGACCAAATGTCTCCGTCAACTCCGCAACCGCTGTCGCTTTCTCGTCCTTATTCATAATCGAACCCTTCCCCTTCCGCGCGGCAACACCCCGACTAACTCCACTCCTTGGCTAGCGCAATGACATCGAGCTTCACGCCAGGCCCCATCGTGCTCGAGAGAGTTGCGCTCATCAGATAGCGTCCTTTGCACGAGGCAGGCTTTGCCCTGATCACCGCCTCAAGAACCGCCGCGGCGTTGTCATATAGCTGCTCAGGCTTAAACGATACTTTCCCGACAGGCACCTGAACGATCCCGGCTTTTTCAACTTTGTACTCCACACGGCCTTTCCGAATTTCTGACACGGCCTTGCCGACATCAAAGGTGACGGTCCCGGTCTTCGGATTTGGCATGAGGCCGCGGGGCCCCAGCGCCTTTCCGAGCTTCCCGACGGCCGCCATGAGATCCGGCGTCGAGATGGCGCAATCGAAGTCCATCCATCCGCCCTTGATCTTCTCCATCAGGTCATCGGACCCGACATAATCAGCGCCGGCTTGCCGCGC
>JBGPVY010000189.1:0-6172 GCA_041491905.1 Nitrospiraceae bacterium
CACGAATGGCGCGTGCTTCCTCAAACACATGCGTGTCCTCGCTCTTGGCCCCTCCGGAGAAAATGACGATCCGGCGCCCGTCGAACGAGCTCTGCACCACATGCTTGACCCGCTCCGCCAGGGTCGAGATCGGAATCTTGGCCGATTCGTACACCTTCTTCGCCGCGGCCTGTTCAAGATGCGCAGTGGGAAGCTTGACCTTAATGACATGGGCACCGAGCTGGGCCGCAATCTGCGCCGCATACGCCACCACATCGATCGCCGTCTCCCCTTCCTTACTGAGTACCGACCCGCGCGGGTACGACCACACGACGACCGCCAAGCCACAGTCCTTGGCGTCTTCTGCAATCGCGCGCAGCTGTTCATACATGGCGTTGCAGTGCGATGACCCTGGATAGATCGTGAATCCGACCGCCGAACAACCGAGCCGGAGCGCGTCCTTCACGCTGCCGGTGACCGAGGGCAAGGGGTCTTTCTCGTCATGCAAGACATCGTGATTGTTCAACTTCAGAATCAGCGGAATCCGGCCGGCAAATTCAGCGGCGCCGGCTTCGAGAAATCCCAGCGGAGCCGCGTAGGCATTGCAGCCCGCATCGATGGCCAATTGAAAATGATAGAGGGGATTGTACCCCCCTGGATTGGAGGCAAAGCTCCGGGCCGGACCATGCTCGAATCCTTGATCGACCGGAAGGATGACCAACTTACCCGTCCCGGCAAGCTTGCCGGACCGCAGCAGGCGAGCGATGTTGGTCTTCGTACCCGCGTTCTCGCTGCTGTACCAGCTCAGAATCTCTTGTACTCGATCAGCCATACTCAACCTCCCGTGGATTCGTGAATCGTGAAACGTTATTCGTTAAACGCCCCTCGTAAAGAACCTGGGCCAGCCCGCATTTCCCTCGTTTTACGGTTATCGTCTGCCTTGGATGAACTCCTCTGCGTCGCGTACGTCGTCCGCACTGCCGATGATCAACGGCACCCGTTGATGAAGTTGCTTGGCCTCCACGTCGAGGGTGCGCATGGTGCCGGTGCTGGCTCTCCCTCCTGCCTGTTCCACGACCCACGCCAACGGATTGGCTTCGTACAGCAACCGGAGCTTGCCCTCCGGCTTGTCCAGTTCACCGGGATAGAGATAGATGCCTCCGCCGAGGAGAATCCGGTGTACATCGCCCACCAGACAGGCGGAATAGCGTACACTGTAGGGCCGCCCCGTGGCTGTATCCTTAACCTTTAAGTAATCTACATACTTCTTCGTGCCCGCCGTCCATTTGTGATAATTGCCTTCGTTCGCGCCGTAGACCTTGCCTCGAGCAGAAATGCGGATCTGCTCGTGAGACAGGAGATACTCGCCGATGCCAGGCTCCAATGTAAACCCGTGGGCTCCTTGTCCAACCGTATAGACCAGCATGGTGCTTGACCCGTAGAGGAGATAGCCGGAGGCCACCTGCTCTGTTCCCTTGCGGATGAGGTCATCCTCGGTCGGCATCCGGTCTTGGCGCTTGGACTTCACAACAGAAAAAATCGCGCCGAGCGGCATGTTGCAGTCCGTGTTTGATGAGCCATCGAGAGGATCGAAGAGCAGCATGTACTTGGCCTGCGGCCAATTCTCCGGAAGCAGAACCGGCTTTTCCATCTCTTCCGACGCCAGTGCGCATACAAGTCCGCTATGACGAAATACCTTCAGGAAAATCTCGTTAGCAATCTCATCCAGCTTCTTTACTGTCTCCCCCTGCACATTGATCTCGCCGGTCGTACCCAGGATATTGATGAGCCCTGCACGTCTGAGATCCTGCGCAATGAGTTTCCCAACCAGGCCGATCTGGGCCAGAAGGCTGGCAAATTCACCAGGGGCTTCCGGGTGGGTCGCCTGCTTCTGGGTGATAAATCTGCTTAAAGTAAGAGGAAACTGTCCCATGGCAGGGGCAAGTATAACTGTTTTGAACAGGGTGGGCAACGAAAGGCTGGTTCACTCATTGGGTTGGTGAAGAAGCCTGCAATCCGCTGATGAGATCGGCCACAATCGACCCGATGATGACCTTGGCCTTCATTCGAACTGGAATGCGCCGATCATTGTTGGTAAACCACACCCGGATGTTGCCCTGGTTGAGGAAGAGACCTTGGAACGGCATGACGACCAACACACGAGCCGTTTCAACCTCCCCCCACGGACCGCTGACAGTCTCAATCGCCTCAACGCGCACGTCCAGTTTGCGGTTCTTTTTATCGTGATGCACGTTCATTGTCAGAGATGACCCTGGCTGTAGCGATAACTCGCTGCGCGCATAATAGAGACAGGAGATGACGTCTTGGGTGCCCGGCGGTATCTCCAATGTTTCCGTACTCCCGCCTTTGACGACCGTGACCGTCCCCTCTTTCTGGTGAAATGTGTACTCGATATCTTCTTTCTTCTTCCCTTCTCGCCGCTTGAAGGTCAAGTGCTCCGGAAGCAGCGTGGCGGGATCCACTATCGACTCTACCCGGTTATCCACTGGAAAGAATGTGGTGATCATGGGCCTCGACTGCGTCGTGGTGATCAATTTCGCCAGCGGCCGGTCTCCGTCAGTGCCGGCAGCACTCACAGCCATCACGGCTGTGCCGGCTGTGATATTCAGCCAAGAAATTTCGTAGGTGAGCTGTTCCCCGACTTGGAAGGATCTCGCTGAAGGATGGTCGCTGATGGGTCCCGCCCACGAGACCGCCCCGCTCATAGCGCCCATTATCAGGCAGGCCAGTACGAGCCGAGTGCAAGAAAAAGGAGCACGCAGCAGTAGCCGTTCTGTCTGGTTCATCTGGTTTGTTTTGTTCATCTGGTTAGTTTCGTCCAACCAAAAAACCAGACAAACCAAATGAACCAAATGAACAAGACAGGCTGGCGGACTTTTTCAGCATCCTGCTAACAGCCAAGGGCTTGTTTGGCCGCAGTGAGCTCGCCTTCGATGACTGTTCGGATCGTGGCCAATCGCTCCGGCGAGGTGGCTTCAAACCGTAACACGAGGGCCGGCTGGGTATTCGAGGCTCGGATCAGGCCCCACCCATCGTCGAAGATGGCACGCACCCCATCGATGGTGACGACATCGCGCACCACCAGCTTGGCTGGACCAAGCTCCTCGCGAGTCTTCGTACAGTCTGCCAACCGTTCCTGCACATGCCTGACCAACTCGAATTTGATGGAGTCCGACACGTCTACCCGAATCTCCGGGGTGACGGACGTTTTCGGAAGATCCGCCACCAACGAGGAGAGCGAACGAGTAGTCTTGGCCAGAATCTCCACCAATCGGCACGAGGCATAAATCGCGTCGTCATACCCGAAGTACCGATCGGCAAAGAACATGTGCCCGGACATTTCTCCGGCCAAAACGGCGTGCTCGCTTTTCATCTTCGCTTTGATCAAGGAGTGACCGGTTTTCCACATGATCGGCCGGCCCCCCTGCTTCGCAATATCGTCATAGAGACTCTGCGACGATTTGACCTCTGAGATAACTGTGCTCCCCGGCTTTTCCGCCAGAATATCGCGTGCGTAGACCACCAGCAGGCGATCGCCCCATAACACATTCCCCTGCTCATCGATGGCCCCAATGCGATCGGCATCTCCATCGTAGCCGATCCCGACATCGGCCTTGTGCTGTTTGACCGCCTGAATCAGATCGTCGAGATTCTCTAAGACCGTGGGATCAGGATGATGGTTCGGAAATCTCCCATCGAGATCACAGTAGAGCCCTATGACGTGACAGCCCAGGAGCTCCAAGGCCTCTTTCGCCACCAAGGCCGCCACACCATTTCCACAGTCGATGACGACATGGAGGCGCTTGGCATTGACGTGGGTGAAGCTGTTCTTGATATAGGCCAGATAGTCAGGAATGATGGGATGCTCCGATAACTGTCCCGCTCCAGATACAAAGGAGCCGGACTCCATCACCGTTCGAAGCGCCTGGATCTCCTCTCCATGAATCGCGTCTTTCCCGATGCAGATTTTAAATCCATTGTACTCTGCTGCATTGTGGCTCCCGGTGATCATGATGCCGCCGTCAACCGGTAGCTGAAATAGAGAGAAATACAAGAGTGGCGAGGGGCATACTCCGATATCCACTACGTTCAGTCCGCCGGCGAGGAGCCCCCGCACGAGAGTTTTGTGAAGCCCCGGTGAACTCAGTCGGCCATCTCGCCCGACCGAGATCGTCTTCACCCCACGATTTTTCACATAGGTGCAGTAGGCTCGACCGACCTGCTCCGCAATAGAATCGGTGAGTTCCTGCCCCACGACGCCACGCAGATCATATTCGCGAAATAGTCCCATGGTCCTCGATCAGCTGGAAAGTCTGAAAGTCATCACGTCGAAAGTCTAAGAGTGCCGACCTGACAACTTGACAGACGTGATGACGTTACGACGGTCAGTTCTTCGTCCTCCCATAATCATCCTGAAACCGGATAATATCGTCCTCACCAAGATAGCGGCCGTTTTGCACTTCAATGATGTGCAGGGTCTCTTGACCATGGTTTTCCAACCGGTGACGGGTTTCGACAGGAATTTCTGTACTATGGCCCACCTTGAGATCAAAGACCTCGTCGCCTCTCGTCACCCGCGCCGTTCCGGTGATCACCACCCAATGTTCGCTCCTTTGATGGTGCATCTGTAACGAGAGCCGCCCCCCTGGCTTCACCGTCACACGCTTCACTTTATAACCAAGTCCCTCTTCCAGGATGGTATAGGATCCCCAGGGTCGATGCACGGTCAGGTGCTCCAGATGTTCCGGCGCGTTCTTCCGTTTCAGGATGTCGACTAACTGCTTCACATCTTGCGCGCGGGATTTTGGACAGACGAGAGTGGCGTCCGGCGTATCGACCACCACCATGTCGGTGAGCCCGATCGTCGCCACGAGACGGCGATCCCCGTAGACGATCGACCGGCGGCTATCGAGGTCAACCACACGACCGACCACAACATTGCCGGCCTGATCCTTCGACGCCACTTCATCCAGGCTCCCCCAACTCCCGACGTCAGACCATTGAAAGGACACGGGCACGATCGCGGATTTCTTCGATCGCTCCATGACACCCGTATCGATCGAGACCGGCTTGAGTGTCCGGTAGGCATCGTCGATGGCCAGTCTGGACGCCCCTGCCTGCATCAATTGGCCGATCCGTTCGATCCCACGAAAGAGGGTGGGTTGATGGCGTCGAATCTCATCAAGAATCGTCGCGGCTCGCCAAATAAACATGCCGCTGTTCCAGTAATAGTCCCCAGCCTTGAGATATTGCGCAGCCTTGGTGGCATTGGGTTTTTCAACGAATCGGCTGACCGGATGTCCCTTGAGCGTACCCTGTTTTCCCAACGTCACTTTCCGGTTGGGTTTGATGTAACCGTAACCGGTCTCCGGACGGATCGGCTTGATACCAAACGTCACCAGATAGTCCCGCTTCGCCAACGTCGCCGCCAACGATACCGATGCATCGAACGCTCGCTGGCCTTTGATGATATGATCGGCCGGAACTACCAACATAATCGCGTCAGGATCCCGACGGACCAGTTCTAACGCCACCAAAGCAATAGCCGGAGCGGTATTGCGTCCTTCAGGTTCAAGCACGAAATTATCTGTGAGCGCGTCTTTCCATTCACCCAACTGGACGCGAATGGACTCTGCTTGGCCTGGATTCGTGGAGATCATCACACGGTTCGGTGACGCAGCACAGACCACCCGGCGCATGGTCTGCTGAATCAACGTTTCAGTCCCCATAATCCGCAGCAGCTGTTTGGGAAACAACTGTCGACTGAGCGGCCAAAACCTGGTGCCGCTGCCGCCGGCCATGATCACGGGATATATATGGTTATTTAGTTCAAGGTTCGAGGTTTGAGGTTTGAGAGAAGGCATGCTCTGAGTCCCCTCCACCCTACCGCTATAAGCGTGTCCCAGAACGTGGAACAGTGACCTTCGACTTTCGACCTTCGACTTTCGATCTTTGGGCGTCCAGAATCATCTCAATGATTTCCCGAACCGCCCCCTCCCCACCCTTCTTCTGACACACATAGTCGACCGCCGCCACAATATCCGGCAGCCCGTCCGCAGGAGAGGCCGAAAACCCCACGGCCTTCAATGCTTCAAGATCATTCACATCGTCTCCAATATAGGCCACTTGCTTGAGCGAGAGCCCATGTCTGGCCGCCATCTCCCGAATCACC
>JBGPVY010000042.1:0-16196 GCA_041491905.1 Nitrospiraceae bacterium
TCTTCTTGTGCCGCCGCGACAATCTCGCCGTCCTGCACCAGACAAGCCGCGCTATCGTGGTAAAAAGCAGAAATGCCAAGTATGTACATAGTGAGCTTCTACCAGCCAGGAGCTTGTCCGAGTAATTGATGCACTCAAAAAACGATTGTGTAGAGTGTCCCAGGATTGACGATCGACGACCCGGGAGTGGTTTTGCTACCCCGAAAATGGCCGTTTTGGTATTACTCGAACAGGCTTATAGTGTTGAAGAATACGCTTATTGCGACGAAAACGCATCTCTACGGAAGAGGGGGATGACGTCTCCTCGGAAAACGACGGCAGCTTGAAACTGGAGTACGATGGCGGCCTCGGCGGTCTCACACGAAAGGAGCGGTCCCATGAAGCGGTCGAAGTTCTCGGAGGAACAAATCGTCTTTGCCCTGCGCCAAGCTGAAGCCGGGACCCCGGTTGGCGACCTCTGCCGCCAGCTTGGGGTAAGTAATGCTACCTTCTATGCGTGGAAAAAGAAGTACGCGCACCATAGAAAGTATGCAAACTAAACAAGCGTTCGATCCTGTATGGCAGAATATTCCGACATGTAGTACGGAAGCGCCTTCATCGGAACGCAATTGAGGACCACGTGAATGGGATTCGATGCTCGCAGCGAGCTAACTGCCCGCTTAACGACCTGCTGCGATGTCAAATTCGCTCGTACCACGAGAAGGAGGAGATCAGTGTGTCTTTCCAGTACGTTCATCGTGGCCACGGGAAGGATCGGTGGAGCATTTATCAGGATATAATCAAATTTCTCGCGCAACTGCGCCAGAACACGTTCGAGCGGACCTGTCTTGAGTAGCTCGGTAGAACCAGGCCCAATCCTACCCTCCGGCATGATCCAGCAGGGGATATCGGTAAAGGAGGTCATCGCCTCCTCCAGGGGAATGTCGCCCCTGCAGCAATCAGCCAGCCCGTATTTGATCGCTGTTTCGGAGAAGTGCTTCAGTTCTGGGCAGACGAAGTCGCAATCGAGCAGAAGCACTCGCTTTCCGAAATCTCGTGCGAGAGTATAGCCTAGATTAATAACCGTTGTCGTTTTCCCTTCGCCTTTGATTGCACTCGTCACGGCCACAATGCTCGCTCCTGCGTTAGTGTTGAGTAGTTGCAGCCTCGCGGCTGCTACGCGATACTGTTCAGCAGCCATGGAGTGCGGGAAAACCTTCGCCACGAACCTCTCCCGGCAGCGATCGCCATTCTGTGGAGACCCTTGTGGCCGCTCTGTCTCTGTGACTTCCAATTGGGACCCCTCGATACCACCGAGGCTTCGTTTCTCCATATTGGAGATTGGGAATTGGTGCTGCCCTTTCATTAGAAATGAGAAGTCTGGAATTGCCACCAATAACTGAGGACCCATCAGAAGTTCCACGTCTTCCGCCCCGCGGAACTGGGGAGTGAGTCGCTCGCGCATTACCGACAACCCTGCACCCAGAACACAGCCGAACAAAAATCCCAACGTCAAGACTCTCGTCCTGTTCGGTATGCTGGGTGATCGTGGAAGCCTGGCTGAGTCCAGTATACGGAACTTTCCACTCTTCTGATGTTTTTCCATATTTCCTACTACCCGGGCATGCAACCGTTTATCCAGCAGCATGGCGTAGTTGCTCTTCATGCTGGCATAGTCACGCTCGAGAGCGAGCAAATCCTGTTCAACTGCAGGAGTCCTCTCCACACGTCTTTCATAATCGTTCCTGCTGGCACGAAGGGTCTGCTCCCGTTGCCTGAGAAGATTCAGTTCACTTTTTACCTCGCTCTGTTGTTTCACAAGATCCTGGAGGTAGGGGTCGAGTGGTTTTTTGTTTGGCTTGATCGCGTCGGGACCATACAATTCGACCAATTCTTCCTCGACTTTCCGTATCCCTTCTTTTGTCAGGATAATCTCGGGGTACTCGTCCCTGAATTCTGCCTTGAGTATGACCAATTTCTCCCTTAATTCCTGTAGCTGATGAAAAAGTGGGTCAGGTTCCATCGAAGCGGACTTGAACGCAGGATTTTGCCGCCCATATGTCTGATACTCCTGTACCGACTTATCCAGCATTGCCAGCCTGTCGGAATGCCGCTGAATATTCTCGTTCACCAAATTGATCTCATTTTCCAATCTATCCAACGAGCGGAAACTGGCATCCGTTTGCTGCGGAAGATCACTTATGTGTGCTTTCTTGAATGCAGAAAGCTGCTCCTCCTTCTTCTCCAGTTCAAGCTTTTGCCCCCGCAGCTCGTCGTCAAAAAACTTCAATTCGCTCTCAACGTCTTGCTCACGCCCCTTGGTGTTCTCCTTAATAAATTTTTCCGCGATCCGTGCGGTCACCTGCATAGCAGTCTTCGGATTTCCATGCATGAAAGACACCGTAAAGGCTTCGACCCCGTTCCCTCCTAGGGAGTTTCCTGCGTTGTCCGTCTTGATCTTCTCAACCTTGATCGCGCCGGCCAATGCCAGGGCGGCGAAAGTCTCACCGCCTTCTTCAAGTGCATCGGGATACGGATTGAGCTCCCTAACAATCTCACCCAAAAAGTCCTGACTCAGCATCTGCCGCTGGATGACAAAGAGTTGCTGATCGAAATTTCCTTCCCCTCCTGCCTTAACGACGTTATCAAGTCGGTTCTGTTCCTCCGCAATAATCAATGATTCTGACCGATAGTACTGCGATGCGAGGACACAGTAACTCCATGCCAGCGCCACGGAGAAAGCGACACTCCCCAGGATAAGCCATTTGCCTCGCTTTGCGATTCCGGCATACTCATATATCATGGCTATCCCTGATTGACTTACTGGGGGAGTCTCTTTCATAAAATTCATTCCCTCCGGTTGAATTTGAACATTCCCCGTAGCTTGCTACGGGGTTCGCCTCTGGTTGAGTGGACCCTCAGATCCAGAGATCCAGCAACTGACTAGCCGGCAATCCGCTCGTCGACAGCATCTGCGCCAAGTGGTATGACCGAAGTCTCCAAATCAGAAGAATGACGGAAGGCTGGAATAATCTCCTTTAGTCGTTCGATGACCACACTGGGCTCGTCGAGATAGGCTACTGTTTCCAAGGCAATGAGCTTTTCTTTGAACCCTTCGAAACTGGACGGGCTTGAGGATCGAATCTGTAGAATCTTGTCCAGAGCTGAGGACACTGCGACCTCACCTTCCCCAACTAATTCCTCATAAAGTTTTTCCCCCGCTCGGAGCCCAATGAATCGAATGGGAATGTCCTTCCCGGGAACGAAACCGGACAACTTGATAAGGTTTTTGGCCAAACTTAAGATCTTGATTTGCTCGCCCATATCCAGGATATAGATTCCGCCTTGTTCGGAAACGGTCGCGGCCTGAAGCACTAACTGAACAGCCTCAGGAATAAGCATGAAATATCGTTCGATGTCCGGGTGGGTGACAGTCACCGGCCCACCCGCCCTGATTTGTTCCTGGAAGCGTAGCAGAACACTTCCACTACTGCCAAGTACGTTGCCAAATCGTACAATAAGGAAACGCGTCGGACTGGTCCGCGCAATATCCTGAATGATGAGTTCGGCCACCCGTTTGGTCGCCCCCATAACACTCGACGGGTTGACCGCCTTGTCGGTTGAAATATGGACGAACCGTTCAACCCCGTATCTGCTGGCAGCCTCGGCGGTGATGCGCGTACCTACGCAGTTGTTCTTCAGGGCTTCGGCAGGATTTAGTTCCACAAGAGGAACGTGTTTGTGGGCAGCCGCATGGAACAGGATCTGAGGCCTATGCTCCTCCAACACCATGGAGAGCCGACGAGCATCGGTGACATCCCCGATGATCGGGGTTACACGAAAAGAAAACCCTTGGTCTTCCAGTTCTTTATGAATGTTATACAGACTGTTTTCGTGGCGTTCATAGAGCAAGAGGGCACTAGGTTCCAACAAACTGATCTGACGAGCTAATTCAGAGCCGATCGAGCCGCCGGCGCCGGTGATCAACACACTTTTACCCCTGACCATTTGCCTGGTTTCTCCAATGGCCAAATTCACGGGCGCACGCGGCAACAGGTCTGAAAGGGATACATTGCGAAGTTGACTCACCGTACTTTGATCGGCCAGTAACTCCTTTACGCCCGGCAATGTCTTAATCGAGACTTCGTAAGGCTCCAATTTGGTGATAAGATCCCTAACGTAAGCGGGCGTCGCATCGGGCACCGCAATTACGACCTCTTCGGGCTTATGCTTCTCCACAAGCTCTGGGAGATCCCCCAAGGTACCCAAGACCCTGACGCCGTGGATACGTTGATTGACAAGGGCTAGTTGGTCGTCGACAAATCCAATCGGTTGGCGACCATATTCGGAGCGAGTCTTCATCTCACGCACGACTCGTTCTCCTGCGTCGCCGGCACCGACCACGAGAACCTTCTTTTTCTTTTGATAAATTGCGCTCTCACGATAGATTCTAAATGGCAGCCTCACCCCTGCTAGAAACCCAACAAGTAGAACACCATCGATCACAAAGATACTGCGGGGATAACCGGTGATGCCTAAAGCCAAATACACCCAGCCATAGAACATGATGGTGCTCGTTAAGACTCCGCCCACAATGTTTTGTAGATCCCAAATGCTTGTATACCTCCGTCGACCTTCATGGAGTCCAAATACGGCGAATGCCACTCCCCGAATCCCGACTAGCCAGAGCACAGTTTGCTGGAAATACCCGATTTCCTCTGATGGAATGTTCCCATCAAACCTCAACACAAACGCTAAGTAATATGCCGAAATTATCATGGCCACATCAAGCATGATAATTATCAGTCTCCGCCACTTTATAACTAATGACGAGACGAGGGCCCAAGAGGAAGCCGATGGAATCTGAGGTGTGGCCTTCAACTCAGGGAGTTCACAGACCACAGCCGACGCGTCAACGATTCGCAACAGCGTTTGAACGATAATTGCGAGATCGAGCCGAAGAGACACATTACGAACATACAGCTTCGCCAATCGGAGCTTTTCCGGAAGAACTGTGTTTCGATATTCCTCTTCAGGATTTCCGGAACCGGCAAGGAGACTTGCTTCATCGATGTACTTCAGCGACGCCAGGTCGGTGATTCCTGGGCGAACCGCGAGTATCTCAGAAAACTCTGAACGCAGTGGCTCAACATAACGAGAAACTTCCGGCCGTGGGCCTACAAGGCTCATGTCGCCCATAAGCACGTTCACCAGCTGCGGCAATTCGTCAAGTTTGAACTTCCGCAAGAATCGGCCCACCCTCGTCACACGAAGATCCTGCCCAACTGTTAGAGGAAGACCCTGACCCGGAGCTTCCTCAACCATGGTTCGGAATTTGTAAATCCTGAAGGGGCGAAATCCTTTCCCAACGCGCACTTGGCTAAAGATCACCGGCCCACGCGAGTCGAGCTTGATCAGAACCGAGATGATCACCAGGAGCGGCCAAGTGATGAGCAACCCTAGAGCAGCTGCACAGATATCCGATGCCCGCTTCATCATCGTCGGCTTTCCTTGACGAGTTTATGCATAGTGTCAATAACACGATCATTATCGGCTTCTGTCATCTTGGAATACAACGGCAAAGATACGATGCGCTGGAATACCATATTGGAAACCGGAAGATCGTTTGGTCGATAGCCCCACATGTCCCGGTAATAGGGATGAAGATGCAGGGGGATGAAATGCACACTGCACCCGATACCGGCTTGCTGCAGTTGACGGACAAACTCGTTGCGAGTGATACGTAAACGATCCAGGTCCAGTTGAATGACGTAAAGGTGCCAGGCGTGTTGCACGTGGGACGCTGCTTGCGGACAAATAATCTCCGGCAAATCTCGAAAGCCCTCGTGATAGCGGGTGGCGTACCGCTCGCGTGCCTTCCAGAATCGATCGCACTTTTTGAGTTGTGCCAGACCCAATGCCGCAGCAATGTCTGTCAGATTGTATTTGAACCCAGGAGAGAGGATCTCGTAATACCATGAGCCTTCCGCGGAATATCGATTCCAAGCATCCCGGCTCAGGCCGTGCAGACTCATCATCCGAATGCGAGCGGCCCACTCCGCATTATTAGTGGTAACCATCCCCCCCTCGCCGGTTGTGATGTTCTTCGTCGCGTAGAACGAAAAACACGTGCTGTCGGCGATGCCTCCTACCATCTTCCCTTGATATCGCGCAGGGAGCGCGTGGGCAGCATCTTCTATAACATGCAAGCCATGGGTACGAGCGATAGACTGGATTTGATCCATATCGCAGGGTTGGCCGGCAAAATGGGCAGGAATGATCGCCTTTGTTTTATCCGTGATGGCCTCTTCAATCCGATCCGTGTCCAGATTCAGCGTGTCTTGCACACAATCAATAAGAATAGGTTTCGCCTTGAAGTAGGTGACCACTTCTGCGGTTGCAGCAAAGGTCATCGTCGGGACAAGCACCTCATCCCCTTCACGCAGTCCAGCCGCCTCAAGAGCAAGATGGAGCGCCGCCGTGCAGGAATTGACCGCAACAGCGTGTTGAGCGCCGACCATCGCAGCGAATTCCCGCTCGAATTCTATCGCCTTCGGTCCGGTAGTCAACCAGCCAGAACGGAGGACATCGACTACCGCTGCTATCTCTTCATCACCCAGATCAGCCCTATGAAATGGCAGAAAACTCTCCATGAACAGATGTCCTCACATGTTGACAGTACTTGCCCCTGGCAGGCTGTACAGTCTGCCAGAACCAAGGAAAAGAACAACCCATCTTTCGAGGGGGCCAATTACCCGATTGGCTCAAAATAAAAGTAACAGGAGGGGTGAGAATCCGGGTCCTAGGAACCTCCCTAGGAGCCTGTCTGACATTGCCGTTCGTGACGAGGCGCAGGAGGTGCGGCCAGATGCGAGGCCTCAGGCCCGGAAAAACCGAAGGTGTATTCGCTGGAATACATTGAGGATTTTTTCGCGTCGAGAACGACGCAGCCGGTCGCGGAATCAATCGGCCTTGCGCCTGCGGATTCATGACCTCGTTCGTGACCGACCACTGTGTGGGTACCAGCGCATCTGGGTGTTGTTATGGCCCGAAGGATGGCTGGTGAATCGCAAGCCTGTTCGACAGCTCTATCGCCTTTAGCAGGCTGCGGAAAAACTCTATGGCTACGCCGGAACGTCAATGGTTCGCTCGTGTGCCTGCGACGAGCTCAGTCGAGCGAAGCCCTTCCTATTCTCTCTACCTCTCATTAGGGGAGTGGCCGAGGATGGAGTTTACCAGCCACGCCAAGGCGAAAGCAGTTGGGTATCCGATGGCAGGGAATTGTTTGTGAGTGTGAGCCTGTGCCGCCGTGGGAGTGGAGGAAGAGGAAATAGCGTGAGTGGCAAGCTTATGTCTTGGTGTTGACGCGCTTGGCATCAGCCTGCGGTGCTCGCAGCGGGACACGAATGGTGGGCCTAAATAAGTCGGGTACCGCCTCGCATCAACCCACTCGCCGGGTGACGCGCAGAGGTTCGCCGCGTGTCTCCTTACTGTATCTGCACGACCTTCGGTGCGGCTGGGGGCGTCACGTCAGCTGGCGCTCCACCAGACTCAAACGCGCCGATGTCTGGGGCGCTGCCGTTATACGGCACACCCGAAATGGCCGTTCCCGCGTTAATGGCCGTACTGCCCGCGGCGAGGGCGAAATTCGTCCCCGCACTGACGAACCCCGCTGAGCCGGTCACGGAGCATCCGGTATCCGCCACCTCACAGTGGTTCGTCGTCAGAGTAGAACTAGGGCCTTGATTGTCAATCGGAACGGACAATCGTGTGTTGAAGATATTGTTCTGGACAAGTGCATTGGTCGCAGTTGTACCAACAAAAATCCCAGTGATGGTTGTGTCATAGCAAGTGTTGTTATATATTTGTGGGCGTACTGTTGTCGCTCCAATCTGATAGCACCCGCTGAACCGGACAGATTGAGCACCCAGCCCGACGATGACGTTACGCCGAATGATGGCGTCATTCGCGGAATTGACAAATAAACCATACGTGCTAGTTACTCCGCCTGCTTTCATTCCTTCAATCCAGTTGTATTCAATGATTGGGCGAATGTGCTGATTGGCTACGCCCCCGGCATTGAAGTGGATACCAACAGCTTGGTTGCCCACGAGATAATTGCCTCGCACGAGCCAATCCTGCGAACAGGCAGGATAAATCCCATGATCTTGATTGCTGACATGTCCGCCGTTTCTAATTTCGTTGTTCAGTATTTCGATGTTAGCGGGAAACGCCCCAGAACATCCCGTTCCACCTTGAATCCCGTGTTGCGCGGCATTCAAAATTACCAGTTTTTCAAATCTAATATGATGGACCCCGTTATTGACGCGAAATCCGCCTGGATCAAAAACGAAATGCCCACGCACGTCAGCGGTGATAATGACATAGGATGTGGCGACAATGGCATTATCGAAATTCGCACCCCCGTTGACCGTGACTGTTTCTCCGGGGTAGTTCGTAAACGTCGTGGCCGTAGCCCAATCTGATCCAGTCCCGCCATACGTATCTCCGAACGTGCCATAACTCAGCGTATAGGACCCTGCTCGGTGCAGCACCAGATCGCCATGTTGTGCGGCTCGCCAGCCTTCTGGCATCGTCTTATAACCAGGCCCGTCCGTCCCGCTGCAATTCCGCGAGGCGACGGAGTAGGTGGAGCCCGCACATGTCGTAGGCAGGTTGCCATCCACATAGCGCGTGGTGGCCCAGGCGGGACTTGAGGCGCCGAGGACCAGACAGCATATGATAAGACGGAACATCGGTTGTTCCATGTTTCAATCCTCCCCTTCGTCACGCGGGCACAGGAGACAAATTCTGGTCGATGGGGAAGGGAGCAAGAACAACGCCCCAGGGTCGTTCCACGCTGGACCTATAAATCAAGTAGTTACCTGCTCCACTCGCGGCTCGACTGGAGGGAAGCGTCGACAGGTTGGCCGGAAAGGTACGCGACGCGGAAGGCCGCCGTCGCGGCGAAACCAATGCTCCGTTCGGCGCGCCATCGCGATCCAATCGGCTCGAGGGCGCGCTGGTCAATGGTTTCCCGCTGACCACCAGTTAAGCTGGCATACGGGTCAGCGAGTGTGAAAGAATAGTGCGCGGGTGGGGCGTGAAGCGGGGTGGAGAGGATCCACTTTGCCGCATCCGGCACACCGAATGTCTTGAACTTTCGATCCGTCGTTCGACCGGAGCGAACTTCTACATTTGGGTCCCTGCGAGGCTCACATGCCCTTCTCGGTTCGTCCATTCCATCGCTGCAAAGAATGCTGGGGTATTCTTCAAAATGAGCGATGAAAACCCCGTAACTCTACTTGGCGATCTCACCAAACCTGCAGTGGTCTTGATTGAGAAGATTTCAGATGCGATAGGAGACGTGTTTAAACATTGTGGCAAAAGTATAGGCTCGCGCGGTACCAGAGAAAGCAGGGCCGGTTGGCCTTCACCGACCGGTGCAGGGAATCAAGCGAGCGCTCAAGGCCGAGGGCTATGAGTGCTTTACCGGCAAGGCGGATTTGTATGTCTATTTCTTTGAGTGCGGCGTGCGTTTGCTTCGTCCCGCAGGAACGCTGGCGTACATTTCGAGCAACAGTCTACTGAACTCCGGCTTTGGCGAAAACTTGCGCCGCTTTCTGTCAGCCAACACGCGCATCCGGCAACGTATAGACTTCGCGGAAACCAAAGTCTTTGAAGCCATCACAGCACCTTGCGTGATTTGCCTCACGTGCGATAACGCGGGTAGCCACGAAGTGAAGTTTCTCAAAAGGGATCAAACCACGCCGCCGGAAAGAATCAGGAAGGCTTTTAAGATGCGCTCGCAAACAATTCAACAGAGCGGAATTGAAGTCAGTGTGCTGGCCGCAAGGAGACCCCTACCACAGTCCAGTTCTTCGCCACACTCAGGTTTACGCGCATAGCAATTGAATTCACAGCCCCGTCCTCCGTATACCCAAACCCGCCTTCTGAGGTTCCGGTCGCATGTTGACGCTCCCATCGCTCGACCGACACGGGCTTCTCAGCATCAGGGCTAACCGTCGCAGCTTCGTTTCGATATGCACCACATAGCACGCCCATCTCCCCGACCGCCGAAGCAATCTTTGCAATATCGGCATTGGCAGTCGTCCCCGCCGCCGTGGCTGTGGTGTTAAACGTGGAACTCTGCGCAACGCCTTTGAACGTCATAACTCCGGTGACAGTAAAATCGGTTGTAGCATCAGAGGTCACGGCGACGGTCTGCGACCCTATGGGAGGGGCGAGCTTGTACCAGATGTCGGCCCGAACAATGTTATCCGTAGTTTGGTTGAAGCCGACGAGATGGGTTGCTGCCTTCCCCCCAATCGTCACTGACGTGGCTTGTTGAACATTCAACCCATAATCAGCCGACGCCACACAGACGAGAGCAATGTTCGCGTCCGCTGCAATCGTGTGAGAATGCCTGGTGGACGTGGTGCCTTCTGAACTGCTCGCGGCATCGAAAGTTATAGGTGCAACCGAGGCCGGAGGCGGGGGAGGAGACCCGCCAGGTGTGAAGGTCACGACGTTGCTACCACTCGACTCTTTATTGGCGAAATCATAGGCCGTAATGAAATAGTACTGGGTCACCGCGGGCGTCCCGATATTGAAACTCGTCCCTTTTCCTAATGTGACGAGAAGAGACGCATTACCAGACGATTCGGTGCAGGGTTGCAGACTGCATTGATAGACGCGATATCCTGCCAGATCCGGTTCACTGTTGGCCTCCCACGTCAACGTGCCCCCCCACGCAGTCCCAGCCCACAACACGAGTACACCAGCGAGAGCGCTCACCCAGTTCATAGGAATACTCGTATCGTATTCTCCCCGGCAGCAGGCACACCCTTCCCGGAGAAGCCAATTTCTCACGTGCAAGAGTCTATGCCGGATTGCTCAGCTGACTCGTCATCCGAGGTGAGCTCGAAGCGGGGAACCATTTACCCCGTCACTGTGGCACCTACGCAAGTAACGTACCGTCGCAGGAGAAGGAGGGTCAGAACAAAAACCCTGAATATGAGCCGTGGAGACAGGAAGATTGATGGTGACGTGCAGGGAGACTGTAGGAGATTGTGGCAGATCGCTGAGTCAAACGTCGTATTTCTCGGAGGATAGACGCTGTAGTCGTTTGCCTACAGATACTACAGTGAAGAGTGAGACGGAGCGAAGCGATACTGCATCTGTTTCAATTACGAAGCGGCGCCCCTGTCGTTTCAGAGTGTGAGACCCACCGGCCCCGTCGTTTCCGTCCTCGACGGCGACACCATCGAAGTCCTGCACGACTGACACCCTGAACGTATCCGTCTGAGCGGCATCGACTGCCCGGAGAAAGGCCAAGCCTATGGCACGCGAGCCAAGCAAGCTGCCTCAGGTCTGGTCTATGGTAAGGATGTCACGCTTCTGACCCACGGTCTCGACAAGTATGGACGCACCATTGCGGATGTGATGCTGCCCGATGGGATGAATCTCAATCAGGAACTCGTGAAGCAAGGCTGGTTCTGGTGGTATCGGAAGTATGCGCCGGAGGATACGGTGCTGAAAGGGCTAAAGAAGGAAGCACGAGAGGGGCGGAAAGGGTTGTGGGCTGATCCGAAGCCGGTGCCGCCGATGGAGTGGTGGAATAGGAACGAGCGTTAGTAGGTAGACATTACTTCAGCATAATGCGCATTGGGGCAGTTAAATATCGTCCTAGCGCGGTCACGCCACCAACGCAACCCCTTGAATTTCAAAGCGCAGAAGGGGCATCAACGACGGTTGGATCCCCTGCCCTTTACTGCGCGCATCAATTATCTATCCTTCCAAGCTAGCTTGCTTCTCTCTCATGGAATGGCACCCGTGTTGGTCCCACTGCGGCCGTCGAGCGAGGGTACAGATGATCCCTCCAAGCAGGCTCGTTCTCTCTCAGGGATGGAGGCTGATTGATCTTCCACTGCGCGCGTCCAACGAGGGCCTTCGGAGGCCGCGCGTTGCGCGAGCACAGAAGATCAGCAGGCTCCATCCCCTCCTCTGCTCCGGGAGCAAGGGATCGGCACGGGTGTCATTCCATCCTTTTTTTCATCGTGCGCGTTCTGCGAGCAAGAAGGGCACCTGGCCGCTCCCTGCCCTGCTGGCGGACTTTCTCATCATACTGTTAGTGATTGCAGCTCCGAATGCGCGTGCGTCGGCGGAAGCACAGAGTCCTGCACCAAGGCTCCGCCTCTGTTCCCACGGGACCACCCGAGTGGTAAAGTCTGGATCTTGTGCGGGATACCCTGGCGGAGGGTCGACCGATTCGAGTGCTGAGGGTCCTCGATCAGTGGAGTCGCCAGAGTCCGTTACTGGAGGTGGGGACCCGGATGTCTGGCGTGACCAGCGGTCAGGCCTTCGATCGGGTGTGGGACGGCGTGCGGGAACCGCGATCTATCCTTGTGGCTCATGAGACGAAATTCCAATCACGGGCGCTCGGAACCTAGCCCAAGATATTGTTTTATTGATGAAACGACTCTGTGAGCGGTCCTTCCATCCCACAAAGCGATCTGCTTCCCCTTCTATAATGCCCTTCGAGAATGCACTGCCCCACTTAATTTGTAGACAGATCGTTTCTCGTTTATGACCATCCTTTTTGTAAAGAATTCGGTCGCTTCCGAAGCTTCACTTTCACGGGGATATCTGGCAGCACTCACCCGCTATTCTGTTTCAAGGTCCACGACCGTCTCTCACTACGATCATTTGAACAGATTTCACTGTGTTTCCGGCATATTTCCAGACGCATTCCCCCTGTCTTCAAAATAACCGGGGCACAACACCTGCCGCTATGGAGCGCAACGGAATAGCGGTCAGGTGCAGCGCCTTGTTAGGCTTTCTCGTATATCTGCTATTCTCCACAGCCCTAGTGCTTTGTCTTCATAAGCACCATTGCCTTCCGTACACCCTTCGGTTGTTATTTTGAGTGGCTTGGGGAACACAAAGGGGACAAGCTCTAGGTTGATGGGGCGCCACTGCCCTGTCACAATATCGTGATTGTCTTTTCTGCCTGTAAATGTTGTTGTGAGAAAATACTCGGATTGACTATTGCATACATTGTCCAGAGCTAAGCCAATATCCGCAAAAGAAAAGTGCACGAGGCAGTCTCGACAAAAGATTAAATCAACTTTCGGCAGTTTGTCTTTCATTATGTTGAGATGCTGGAAGCGGACGCCATCTCTTGCGTATTTCGCACTGTTTGTCTGGATTAGTTCTTTGACAATATCTGCACCCGTGTAATCTATGTTGTTCAGGTCAACCCTCTTCATCCAGTGAAAGTCGCCACATGGTATATCCAACATTGTGGAGATATTGAGAGCTCTAAACAAAGCTAAAAGTTCGCTGGTGATGATTTTGGTTTGATGAACACTCGAACCCACCCCTGAAACCGAATCCTTTCCGCCCCATTCATCATTGCTTCTGTAGATATCTGTGAAGACATTTTCCGTGCTTTTCGACTTCAACTGATACAACTGATAACGGACATACGTACTACGCAACGCCCTGTACACAAAAGGAAGGGCCGGTATCCTTTTTGCTATTTTTCTTAGTGTGCCCATAATGGGCCCTCCTGTGTCAAAAAGCCTAACTATAATTCGACGTCCTAATCATTTCTGCAACTCAAGCAAAGGGCTGCTTCGTAATCGCCCCTGACCAGCAAGGGAGCAGGAGCCGCAATTCTGTTGAAGCCCAACAACTTGGGGGGCAATCTCAAGGGCGCGTTGATATGTCTTACGGCGCATCTCGTGCGTCCTAACACTCCCTGCCGGACCCGTCCGAAAGCCGATCCGCCGGGCTCTGCAAGCCACGGCAACGGGCGAGTCATCTGCTGGTTGTTCCATCTCAGCTGAAGCAGGTGAATGCACGGTGGAGTATGGACTTTGTGGCAGACACGTTGCTTGACGGACGCCGGTTCAGAGCTCTCACGGTCGTGGATCACTGGAGTCGGCACAGTCCCATGCTAGAAGTCGGTGTTCGGATGTCGGGTGAGACGGTAGGCCAGGCCCTTGATCGAGCAATGAACGGGACGCCAGGCCCACGGTCTATCACGGTGGATCATGGGACGGAGTTCCAATCGCGAGCATTGGAGGATTGGGCCTATCGGCGGAGCGTACAGCTCGACTTTATTCGCCCGGGTACACCCGTGGAGAATGCCTTCATTGAATCCTTTAACGGTCGCTTGCGCGACGAATGTTTGAACGTGCATCAGTTCGCCTCACTCGGTGACGCGCAAGCGATCATCGAAGCGTGGCGGGTGGATTACAATCACCGCCGGCCCCATAGCTCACTCGGGCACCTGACCCCGAATGAGTTTGTTGAACAACGTCAGGCCCTACAGACCGTCGAAGAAGTCGGGTGCTCTGGTTAAGAGTTGTCTCGGAATGGGACCAACGTCAGTCATGCCTTAGACCCTCTGATGGTCTCATCAAATGGACGAAACACAAACCACCGACACAACGTGTAGTTTGATCCCATACCAATCAGGATTCCGATGAAGAACGCTACAAGATGATGCTGTGCAAAATACGGCACATAATCCGTGAGCAATTTATAACTGCCCCAATTGACAGTAAATCCAACGGAGGCGGCTATCAAGAACTGGAACCACTGCTGCCCCCATTGTTTATCTCGCCCTGCCACGAAGGTAAACCATCGGTTCAAGAACCAGTTCCAGGAAGCCGCTGCAACAAAACTCATGGCTCTCGCATGTTGGTGATTAATTCCGGCAGCGTAGGTGAAACTCAAGAAGAAAAAGAGATCAACGATCACTCCACTACTGCCCACAGCAGAGAATTGGATGATTTCAGCAGCTTGAGGAAAGCGGAACCGGTAGAGCCTTCGGAGATGCTGCAAGTATAATAATTGTTGCTTCAACGATAATTTGCTTTCCCCCTTCACACGTTCCGCAAAAGCGATGGGTATCTCCACCACGCGTTGACACTTTGCCTTTACGAGGATCTCAAGCCCAATCTTATACCCGAGAGGGACAAGCTGTGTCGCTTCATTCAGAATATTCCTGGGAAAGCCGAAGAAACCTGCCATAGGATCTTTGAGGTTTGTCAACCCCCAAGCAAGAAGGGTTGCTACTCTTGAATTCAGCCATCGAAACACTCCCCATTTTGCGTCAGTGCTGCCGCCTTTCACATAACGGGAGCCCACGACAAAATCTGCTCCGCCCTTCAACAGTTCAACAATACGCGGGACGTCTTCTGGCGGATGCGACAAATCAGCGTCCATAACAATCACGTAGCGACTCATTGACTCTCTAATCCCATGCAAGACAGCCGTCGCTAGTCCTCGCTCGACAGTCCTGGTGATCAGCCGAATGCGATATTCGCCCTCCAATTGCTTGCAAACTCGTTCCGTCCCATCTTGGGAATCGTCATCGATGATGAGCAATTCCGTCTCAATGTCCGTCTTGGACATAACCAGGAAGAGCCGCCTCGTCAACTCCGGAATGTTCTCTGCCTCGCGATAGGTTGGGACTACCACGGCTAGTTCTGGGTTCGACGTTGAATCTCTCATCGATTTACTCACCTTCTACCCATAGAAGCGAGTCCAATTGATATGCAAAAACAGATACGATCTGCTCATGAGTGGTGAGATGGTCGGCCAGGTCCTCGATCGAGCCCTGAACGGGACGCAAGGCCCACGGTCCATCACGATGGATCATGGCACCGAATTCCAATCACGGGCGCTCGAAGATTGGGCCTATCGGCGGAGCGTACAGCTCGACTTCATTCAACCGGGCAAACCCGTGGAGAATGCCTTTATTGAATCCTTTAACGGCCGACTGCGCGATGAATGTTTGAACGTACACCAATTCACCTCGATGGCCGAGGTTCAACACATCATCGAAACCTGGCGGCTCGACTATAATCAGCGCCGCCCTCACAGCTCGCTCGGCCACCTGACGCCGAATGAGTTTGTTGGACAACGTCAGGTGATCCGGACCACCGAAGAGGTCGTCTGCTCTGGTTAAGAATTGTCTCGTTACGGGACCAACGTCAGTGCCAGAAGATTCTCCTTTTGACCTGTCTACTTTTCCGGGGAGCTTACGATCGACTCAGTCCTAACGTAAATCTGTGTCATCCCAAACATTACATCTTTACTTTCGAATGCTAAGGCACGATACCTCGACGTGAGTTCTTCAACTACTAGCCTCCTGAGCCACTCCGGCATTTCCTGTAGAATGCGATCGTGTACAACAACCA